>DAOOSE010000006.1:0-18654 GCA_035389625.1 bacterium | reverse complement strand
AAAAGAAGCCGGTACCGTCTTGCTTGGCAAGGTCAATCTCGATGAATTTACCATGGGTTCCTCGACGGAGAATTCGGCAGCTGTTGATAAAGATGGAAAGAGAATCGAGACCAAAAACCCTTGGGACTTATCTCGAGTACCAGGGGGATCTTCTGGTGGATCAGCCGTGGCTGTAGCAGCAGATGAAGCATTCATGTCGATCGGAACCGATACTGGTGGTTCAATCCGTTTGCCGTCAAGTTATTGTAGTGTTACCGGGCTGAAAGTTTCCTATGGCTTGGTTCCGCGCTATGGAGTGATTAGCTACGCTTCCAGTTTTGACACGATTGGGCCGATTAATAAAACAGTTGCCGACTTAGCAATCACACTGAACACAATTGCAGGAAACGACATTCATGACAGTACTTCAGTTACACATAAATTGCCTGATTACACGACCCCCTTGGGAAAAGACATTAAAGGTCTAAAAATCGGTATTCCAAAAGAATATTATGGCGAAGGATTAGATAGCGAAGTTTCCAAGATTCTGGAGCAAACAAAAGAGACTTTTCGAAAAATGGGAGCAGAAATCGTCGATATTTCTTTGCCTCTAACGAAATATGCGATTGCAACCTATTATATTCTAGTTAAATCCGAAGCCTCATCGAACTTGTCAAGATATGATGGTATTCGATACGGGCATTCAGCATTGAAAACCCAAAGCAAAGACGCCAAAGTAAAAACACTTCAAGATATATACTTAGAATCTCGATCTGAGGGATTCGGTCCGGAAGTCAAGCGTTCTATTATGATGGGCACACACACTCTATCTTCCGGCTATTATGATGCTTATTATAAAGGGGCAGCCAAGGTTCGAACGCTCATCAAAAAAGAATTTGAGCAGGCTTTCAAGGAAGTGGATATAATGCTTGCACCAGCCTGTCCTTTTCCGGCCTTTAGATTTGGCGATAAGATGGAGGATCCACTTTCGATGTATTTGGCAGATATAAATACAGGGTCAATAAATATTGGAGGTGTTCCGGCCATGAGTATTCCAGCTGGTTTTACTTCTGAGGGCTTGCCAGTTGGCGCCCAGCTGATTGGTCCGATGTGGGGAGAGGAGACTTTGATTCGGGCTGGGGACGCATTCCAGAGAGAAACAGACTTTCATCTCAGGAAACCACAACTTAATAATCAATAACCAAGAGACAATAACCAATTTAATTCTTTTTTATAATGAAACAGTAGGCAAACACTTGATGATTGTAACTTGATTATTGGAATTTACTACGGAGTAGTTGATGGGTAAACGAGCACAAAGAAAACGAGAAGAGAAGCAACAAGCTGAAAAAAGTCGCAAGGATTTGGTGCGCTATCTTGAACGTGAAAAGGATCCCTGGCTTAACTTTTGGCGACGACCGTCTTTTTGGATTTTTACGGTTTGTTTATTATTAATCTTTGCATTTCCATTTATTAGAAAGGATGCACTAGTCATGGGTGATCAAGCAGTGATTCATACAAGCAAGGGAGATATAGAAATAGAATTTTACAAAGAATCGGCGCCGAAAACTGTAGAGAACTTTCAGCTCTTGTCCCAGCGTGGTTATTATAATGATCTTACCTGGCATCGGGTTATCAAGGGTTTTATGATTCAGGGCGGTGATCCTGGCGGAGACGGTACTGGAGGTGAGAGTGCGTGGGGGGAACCATTTGAAGATGAAATCAGTGCTAAGAGCTTGGGGCTCGATGATGCAGCCATCAAGCAGCTGACTGACAAAGGCTATGTTTACAATGACAGTTTGACTTCACACAAGATGGTGAAAGGCTCGGTCGCGATGGCCAACAGCGGACCGAATACAAATGGAAGCCAGTTTTTCATTGTCACAGATAGTGAGCAGCCACATCTTGATGGACAGCATACCGTGTTTGCTGAAGTTACAGGTGGAATGGATGTAGTGAAAGCAATTTCCGAGGTGGAAGTTGATGAGAACGACAAGCCAAAGAGTGAGGTGAAAATTCTGTCGGTGGAATTAAAGTAAGTTACTTAAGCAAACTTAAGACACTTATGAAACAGAAGTATCAAAATCAGCAACCAACCGTCTTGGAGACAATCCTCGTCGGGATCGCCAAAGCTTTGTGGTGGCTGATAAAGTATCCATTTACCAAAGGAAAGAAGGGTGGTTGCGGTATTACTACGGCTGATCGTAATCATATAGCATCTAAGAGGCAAGAAATAGAAACGATGCTTCGCTCTGAAAATATTCACGAGCTAAAACAAGCCCTTTTTGAAGCAGACAAGATGGTTGATCACATTTTGAAGCTAAAGGGCTATGCTGGGGAGACCTTTGCCGACCGGCTAAGAAGTGCAGAATCTTATATCGACAGAAACCTGTATAATGAAATCTGGCAGGGACATAAGGTTAGAAATCAGCTGGCACACGAGCAGGGTGTTGGAGTTAGGAATAATGAATTACGGGATGCAGCAGGTAAGTTATTAAAGTATGCAAAAATGGTATAAATAAATGACCGAGTCATTACCAAAAATTGAGCACCCGGATGTGCCACGCGAATCTTTAGAAAAAGACAGAGAACGACTCGAGAATCTCTACCGTCGTTACAGCAATCTTCCTCGTTCAATCGAAACAGGTATGGCAATGCGAACACTTACCTATCAACAAGGAGCAATCAATCGCCCAGATATAATCACTCCAGAGAAGCTAGCCCGCGTAGAGGAATTCAATCAAGCACTGAAAGAAGATGTTTCTGCTGCAGATATTTCACCAGACGAAATAAAGCGTTTTTCTTCAAGGGCAGACGGGAGCGATGACGATGTACAGTTTCGACTTAGATATTTTGAGAAAGCAGAGGCTGTTTTTCAAGCTCTTCGCCAACGGGGGTTTTCAGAAAAAGAGATAATTCAATAGGAATTAAGAGTTTAAAGAAAAAAGTGAAAGAAGCCAGAGAGTTAAATCCCAAGATTAGATTAGAACCATTGCGGCAGAGAAGCTAATAAGATATACGAAAGTTGTTATATGATAAATGGTGTTCACGAAGCTCCATTTGATATTTCTGAATCGGGAAAGCCAAAGATTATTTTTGAGTGTCAAGTAAAATACGGGAATTTGACCGAACACATAATACATCGTGGGCATTATGTGCTTGCTGGTTATGGTAGTATTATAATCCCCAAAAACCTGGAAGAGGTAGAGGCTGTGAATAAAGCCAAAGTATTTTCTAGGGATCTTCAATTAGCAATGGATGGGGCTAAGATAACTGATACTGAGATTGAAAGGTTTAAATGCTTTTTTGATAATCCAGATATGACGGAACCTGAGATGGATTGGGCTCAAAATTTTCTAGACACCAAGGTTCAGCATGTTTATAATCAGCTAAGAGAAAAATATGACGAGGTTTATCTGCGAAAATAATGTTTAATTACCCCTGGAGAGACAATGCCCGAACAAGAGATAGGTGAGCAAAAACAATACCCCAGTCACGAGATATCTAAGCTTGTAGAAATTTATCGTCCCAAATACAACAATCTTATACCAGTCATTTCTTTTAACGGCGCTCCCCTTATGCTTTCATTTGAAGACGGTTATCATAACGCAACCAGAGAATGGATACAAGAAAAGCTGTCTAAGTATGAGGTTGAACACCCTGAAGCAGTAAGAAAAGCAAAAGATACTATTGTGGGAATGGATAACGCAGGAATTACTCCAGAAGAAACCAATCGCTTGAGGGAAATTCAGAATAGCCTTTGGGGAGGGGCAGAAAAGAAAAGAGCTTTAACGATGGATGATGTTGGTTGGTATAAGCAATTTATTGAAACTAAAGTGCAGGCGGTTTACCAGTATCTTCTTGGTTTAGGCTATTCCCCTGAGGATATAAGCAGATGAAAGAACTTAAAACAACAATTGGCTTAGAAATTCACGTTCAGCTCAAGACTAAGAGCAAGATGTTTTGTCGTTGCGATAATAACGCTGAGGGGAAGGCGCCAAATACAGTAGTTTGTCCGGTCTGTCTTGGTTTGCCTGGTGCCTTACCGGTGGCCAACAAGCAGGCAATCGAGTGGACGGTCAAGACTGGTTTGGCGATCAACTCCACGATTCCCAAAATTGCAAAGTTTGACAGGAAACACTATTTTTATCCTGATTTACCTAAGGGTTATCAGATTTCCCAGTATGATGAACCGTTTTGCCAGGGAGGAACCCTGGAAATCCCAGATCCCGGACCCCAAAATCAAGAAAAATCCCAAAACCAAGACTCCAAAGCAAAAAACTTAGTAACCATTCGGTTCAACCGTGTGCATCTGGAAGAGGATGCCGGCAAGCTGATTCATTTCAATGGTAAGAGTTTGGTTGATTTGAATAGGGCTGGCACTCCCTTGATGGAGATGGTCACCGAGCCCGATATCACTTCACCCAAGCAAGCTGGTGATTTTTTGAGGAGATTGCAAAAGCTTGTGCGGGATGAGGTTCAGGTTTCGGATGCTGATATGGAGAAGGGTCATATGCGCTGTGACGCCAATATCTCCGTATGTGACGGAGAAGTTGAAAGTGGAAAGTTCAAAGTAAAAAGGATGTCTGAGATAGTGGAGATTAAAAATCTTAACTCCTTCCGTTTTGTTGAGAAGGCGCTTACTTTAGAAGAAGAAAGGTTGAGAGCCGAATATCCTAATTGGCCGGAGAAGAAGGGAAAAGTTACCAGGGGTTATGATTCCGATAAAAATATTACCTATGTCCAGAGAACAAAAGAAGAAGCGGCTGATTACCGTTATTTTCCTGAGCCTGACGTGCCCCCGATTGACCTGTCAAAATTTGACCTTGAGGAGATGAAAAAGACAATCAGATCATCATTTGCTGAACTCGTTGTTTCCTATAGTGAGGCTGGAATTCCCGAAAACATGGCAAAAACTATTGCTGATAGCGATATTTATCGCCATATTGTAGATCAAGCCATCGCGTCAGGATCACCAGCCAAAATCCTTGCGATAGTCGCCAATTTCCTGATCAACCGGTTTCGGGAGTGGAAGTCTTCTGATGCCGGACGCATTAAGGAAATTCTCAGGATCGCGGAGTATTTTGATGAAGGATCCATTGCTAAACCGGAGGCAGCAGAACTACTCTCTGGTCTGGACCAGGAAGGTTTCGATCTTGCGCACATTGAAAACAAAGTCGAAGAGTCAAAAAAGGCGAAAGGCGAGAGTGGACAACGCCTGGAGAAAATAATTGAAGATATTATCGGAAAATTTCCGGACGAGTACAATAGCTACCAGACAGGAAAGAAACAACTCCTTGGATTTTTTATGGGGCAATTGATGAAGGAAACAGGCGGAAAGATTGATTCTAGAGCAGCAGCTACATTACTGAAGAATACACTTGATGAAGATAACCAAGGAGGTAGTAAATGATCGAGAGTATGTCTGAAAGATTTTATCAAATTTTTTCCAGCTTTGGTCCAAAAATTCCCGGATTAATTCTGACTGTTTTAATCGGTTATCTTTCGATTCAGCTAGCCTTGTATCTTCTTCGCCGCGGAACAAGATTGTTTCGTTTCAATAAGTCATTGACTGAGTTTATCGTATCTTTGGCATCAATATTTTTCTGGATACTTTTTCTGGCTGAGGCTGCAAGACAAGTGGGGCTATCAAGCTTGGCTTTAACTATTTCCGGATCTATTGTGGCACTTGGCTTCGCATTAGCAAATGGAGCGGCAGCGTTGACAAGTGATGTTATTGCCGGGTTGTTTTTTGCAAAAGACCGTGACTTTGAAGTAGGTTTTTATATAAAATCCGGCGACATTGAAGGAGTAGTGGAGAAGATTGATATCAGAAAGATCAGAATTCGAGACGGAAAAGGCAATCTTGTCATATTGCCCAATTCCAAAGTGGACACATTAGGATGGACTGTGCTAAAACGGGATTAAATTGCCCCATTCCTTGGATGGGTATATAATGCAATGGATTATGATTATTTCTAATATGGAGGGGAAATGACGGAAACACTTATTCAAATTTTGATTGTAGCTGCAATAATCGCGATTGTCTTTCTTTGTGTCGTTCTGAGTAGGCTTTATCAGATTCTCTCTGATGTGAAGGAGACTACTGATATCGTATCTGTTCGTGTCAGGAAGACAGACGCTGCTATTGAAAAAACAGCCAATTCTATCGAAGGCTATGTTCAGGCTGTTCAGGGTTTCCTGTATTCCTTTGAAATAGTAAAATTTGTAAAAAATAAAATTGATGAAATGAAGAAGAAAGGAGACAGTGATGTCAAATAAAGGTGGTGAAAAGTTTGTCCTTGGTGCTCTTATCGGTGCTGCGGCAGGTGCAGTAGCAGGATTGTTGTTTGCTCCCCGAAGCGGCAAGGAAACCAGAAAAATTGTTGGGGATAAGGCTAAGGAATATACCGAAAAGGGTAAAGAGTACATGGAAAAGGGTAAAGAGGCTATGCGAGAGGGTGCTAAGGGAGCTGTCGAGAAGGCTGGCGATACCCTGGATTCTGTTTCCAAGAAACTAGAAAAGTAGAAATATTTCAATATCAGTCAAAGGAGTAAAGTCATATTTGTGTGCTTTGCACCTAGTCTTTTTATGATAATTTAGTTTTGTATTAAAGGAGAGAGGGAATGCCAACACTAGACTATACTGACCCGGAGATGGGCAAGGATCGTCAACCAAGAAACTCGCGAAAGGCAACAGCACAGATGGTCTTTGTTCTTTTGATGACCATTGTCATTTTCATAGCCGGAGCTCTTGGAGGAATTGGTGGTGTAATGCTACTCTCGGCAAATGATAATGAACTTGCTAAACGATTAGGTGTTGATGACCTAACCATTCCAACACTAACCTCCCAGCGAGTTGTTCTAGAGGAGTCTAGCGCCATTATCGATGCAACCAACAAAGTTTCCGATGCTGTTGTGTCTGTCACAACCAAGCAATCAATGCAAGATCTCTTTGGTCAAATTTACCAAGCTCAAGGAGCGGGGACTGGCTTTATTATTACATCCGATGGACTCGTCCTGACCAATAAGCACGTTGTGGAAAATCAGAATGCTACTTACACTGTAGTTTTAAGAGACGGTAAAACTTATGATGCCAAAGTGCAATCAGTTGACCCATTTAATGATATTGCTGTGTTAAAGATCGATGCCAGGAATTTGCCGGTCGTAGAGCTAGGTGATTCCGACGCTCTCAAGGTGGGGCAATGGGCTGTTGCTGTTGGGAATGCACTGGGTAAATTTCAAAATACTGTTACGGCAGGGGTAATTTCAGCTAAAGATCGCAAGATTGAGGCTTCCGATTCAAGTGGTGCCAATCAGGAGACACTGAGTAATTTGCTTCAAACTGACGCCGCGATCAATCCTGGTAACTCGGGTGGACCCTTGATCAACCTGGCTGGCCAGGTAATTGGAATCAATACAGCGGTGGCCCAAGGCGCCCAGGGTATTGGATTTGCAATCCCGATCAATTCTGCAAAATCTGCCATCGATAGCATTAAGAAGACTGGCCGGATTGTGAGGCCGTATCTCGGAGTGCGATATATTCCGGTAACAAAGGATTTTGCTAAGGAGAACAATCTTTCTGTTGACTATGGTGCGCTTGTGGTACGAGGAAACGGTATTGGACAAGTCGCCGTTGTTCCTGGCTCCCCTGCCGATAAGGCCGGAATTGTCGAAAACGACATTATTCTGGAGGTGAAGGGAGAGAAAATTGATGAGAATAATGGGCTGATTAAACTGATTCAGCAATATCAAGTTGGCCAAGAGATAGAGCTCAAAGTACTCTCAAAGGGCCAGGAGAAGAAAGTAAACGTAAAGCTTGAAGAGAGCAAATAAAATAATGGATAGCGAATTGTTCGAATAACGAATAAACCAATAGTCAATTAACAAAAAGACTCTAACACTAGGGTCTTTTTGTTATGTTGAAATTGAGATATATCGGTCAAACCCAGCAAGATCCTTCGAGAGTTCGATCTTACTTTTCGGATATTGGTGCTTGGCAAAGTCGAGCAGCACGGAAGCATTTCTGGGGTCGAGTTCGATCAGGATAATTCCGTCTGGCTCGAGATGGTGCTTGGCTTCTGCTAAGAAGCGTTTGATGATAGCAGTGCCGTTGTCTTGTGCGAAAATGGCATTTTTTGGTTCAAACTTCAAAGTATCGGGTATTGAGTAACGAGTGTCGAGTGGAACATAAGGAAGGTTGGCAATGATTATGTCAAATTTTTTAGGCAGTCGTGAGTTGGAAAACAAGTCCGAGTGATAAAAACGGATCAAAGGCTGAATGTCATGGTGTTTTTCGTTCTTCTTGGCCACATAGAGTGTCTTTTTGCTTATATCGGTAGCGTAGTATTTAAGGTTTTGAATACAATATTTGGAGTAGAGAGTTTTGGCAACAGAGATGATAATGCAGCCGGAGCCAGTCCCTACGTCAAGTATTGCGTATTTTGTATTGCGTATCTCGGTTGACTTTTTCTTAATACGGGATACGACATACGATATACTTTCCCCGACCAGCCATTCGCTCTCCGGTCTTGGAACAAGCACGTTTTTGTTGACATAAAAATCGAGGCCATAGAACTCTTTGTGGCCAGTGAGGTAGGCGATTGGTTCGCCCTTGAGGCGGCGACTAAGGAGTTTATTTGCGTGAGTTAGTTGGCTGTTGGTAATAGGAAAATCAGGATGAGTCAGCATGTATGTATCATCATAGCGAGTCGTCTCCTCCAGAATTAATCGGGCGTCAAGCTCGGGGGTGGAACTTCCACTCTCTCTTAATTCGCAAATAGCTCTATGTAAAAAACGGGAATATTTCATTGGGGGGTGTATTGTGTTAATCTTGTGGTTATTATTTTCTCTTCAGCAGGGTGCCATCGGTCTGGCACCCTGCTGAGAGTTGTGGCTCAATCCTCCAGCATGAGCCTCCCTTCCTTGACGAAGTAGATGTGGGGAAGCTTGTCGCTCCCCCTGTCATCGTCTTCGCTCTCCGCTGCCTGGATGGCGATGGCGAGGACGCCAGCACCATCAGGTCGCTTGATCTTGAGCTCGACCATACGGGCCAGGTGGCCGTAGGTCGAGCTGTTCTCTTCGGTGAAGAGGACGCGACCAGACCGGGTCTGGCCGTTGTCGAAGTGCACCACGACCTCGTACTCCCCCGGCTCTGTGCCGAAGAAGTTGTCCGGTTGCTGGGCGAGAAATCCGACGAAGCGGGTTCCGTCCGTCAGATTGACCTCAACCTGTCTCGCCCTATTGGTGATCAGGTCGAGGCAGCTCTGGCGGACCTTGTCGATCCAGGCGATCTCGCCGGTGAAGGGAACAGCCGGCGAGATCTGTCCTTCCTTGATCTCACTGAAGCTGCCGTCGCTCCAGTGAACCAGATAGGTCGTCCGGGCGCTGTCGCCATCATGGGGACGGGGGCTTATCCGGATGGCGCCGAGGCAGGTTTTGACCCGCCTTGTTACATTGCCGTCATACTCTCGCTCGGTGACGAGGAAGCGCCGACCGAGCGTGTAGAGTGGGTGGTCCTCTAAGCCGCAGGGAATGGCGTAGTCCCCACGGAGCTCCTGGTTGCCGACGGCGAGGAACCAGGGGTCGAGCCACAGGCAGGACACAAAACGGACAAGACCGGGGCAGTCCGCCCAGTCACGGTCACGGAAGCGGCTTTTCACAGTCGCGGCCGAGTCGAGATCTTCGATCTCGGCAAAAGCATGGCCGTCCCTAGTGTTGTACCAGTGGACGACGAGGGGGTGTCGGTCGTCCGGGGGGTTCTTGATCTCGAGCACCTCCCAGTACCCGCAGACTCCTCCTGATCCGCCGCCGGCATATTCGTGCTGCACGATCTCAAAGCGGCTGGACCGGGTGTATGCCCCGTGTCGCAAGGTGCTCATGCTGGCATCGCTTGCCGGACTAAGCCGGGAAACTTTGCCAAGCGCCTCCTTGATTGCAGGGAGGTCATCTTCATCACATTCCAGGGTGAAAACTCGTTCATCCCCGGTCGTGACCTCTGTCCAACGTTTGGACACTTCTTTCCTCCTCTCAGCCAGTTTTTGGCTTGACTGGCATGGTACTGTGGTTATAACAAAAAAGCCCAGGTATGGCAATTTAACGAGAACTTATTAGTAGTCTCTCTTTTAGAGCAGTCTTAAGTCCAATTAGATCAAGCTAAAGTTTGGTCTCCATAAAATTAGAAAGGTCACTCGTTCGCGGTGGCTAGCTTTCTTGCCTGGTCTTCTGCGACAAGAGTATCAAATATATTATCGATGTCACCGTCTAATATGCCGGGGATGTTGTGCCACGATTGATTGATTCTGTGGTCAGTTACCCTGTCTTGGGGGAAGTTATATGTGCGAATTTTTTCTGAACGATCCCCGGAGCCGATCTGAGAACGTCGAAGGTCACCGCGCTCCTTGGACAATCGTTCTTCCTCCACCATAAGAATTCGCGAACGCAAAACATTCATTGCTTTGATCTTATTCTTTAGTTGGCTCTTCTCATCCTGACAAGTAACTACAGTACCTGTCGGAATGTGAGTAATCCTGACGGCAGAATCAGTGGTATTGACTGATTGACCGCCATGACCTGTAGCCCGATAAACATCTATACGAAGATCTTCCGGCTTTATTTCAATATCGGCTTCCTCAGCCTCCGGCAGAACTGCGACCGTTACTGTCGAGGTATGTACGCGGCCGGATTTCTCTGTTTCAGGAATTCTTTGCACTCGGTGAACTCCGCTTTCGTATTTCATCCGCGAATAAACTCGCTCGCCGCTAATCTCAAAGGAGATCCACTTTATTCCGCCGATTGCAGTCTGTTGTGCGTCTATAATGCCGACCGTCCACCCATGACGTTCAGCGAAACGGGAGTACATGCGGAAGAGTTCGGCGGCAAAAAGTTCCGATTCGTCTCCGCCTGCCCCCGGGCGGATTTCTATAATTACATTCTTTTCGTCATTAGGATCCTGGGGCAAAAGAGCCACTTTGAGTTTCTCCTTAATCCCCTCAATGTCGGACTCAAGTTCGGGTAATTCTACTCGCGCCAGCTCTTTCAGTTCTTCGTCATTATCTTTAAGTATTTCATTGCAGTCAGAAATCTTATCGGATACAGTAAAATAACTCTTCACAAGGTTGGCCAAATCATCAAGAGAACGTTTTTCTTTGGCAATTTTCAAGTATTCTGTTTGATTTTCTATAACAGAAGAGTCTTGAAGTTTAATTTCAAGCTCTTGGTAATGTGTAAGGATAGATTTTAGTTTTTCGTCATTCATTCAGAAACTGATAATTGATAATGCTAATAACGGATTGATTATTATTAAGGCAAAGGGTAATCTGGTAACCTATCAATTTTTTCTTGTTAACTTCTTTTGGCGTGCAACCAGCCCAAGATAGCCGGCCAAAGCGATTAATATACAGAGAATAACATAGTATACCAGGCCAAACGATTGTTTGAAGACAAATTTGTTTATTAGAAAAATTATTACTGTGGATGTAGGTGACACCCAAAGGAATGATTTTAATTGTGATTGAACATGTTGTTGTTTGGGACTTGCTGTCATTGTTCTCTCTTGATTAGTTACCAAAAATCGGCTTTCACTCAAATATAATTATAGAGTGATTAAGCCGATTTTCATATAGAATAGCTAATTCTTTGTTTTAGCGGATTTTTCTTTGGCGGCAGGTTTCTCTTCTTTTGGCTCTTCTTCCGCAGCCTTCTCTTTCTTTACGCTGGCGCGAGCAGCAGCAGCTTCTTGCATTTTGCGTGCGGCTTCCATCCGTGCTCTGTATTTGTCAACGCGGCCAGCCGTGTCAACCAATTTCTGCTTTCCTGTATAAAAAGGATGGCAATTTGAACAAATTTCCACGTGGATATTTTCTTGAGTCGAACCAACACTATATGTAGCGCCACAAGCGCATGTTATAGTTGTGTTCGAATGATAGATTGGATGGATGTCGGTTTTCATAAATATAAATGGATAACTAATAGTCTAAATTACTAATCACTAATATTGGTCATTCGTGATTTGGATAATTCGTAATCCGTTCCTGGATGTTATCATAGTCTTGCGGAAAAGTAAAGAAACTGTTAAAGTAATTTTGCTTTAGAGAAGGGGAAGTACACACGCTCATCTCACGATTCTTGTTCCGGCAAGTCACCGGGATAATGTTGGGCGGAGGATTAAAGAATCAGGATAGCTAATGGCTTACGGCTATTAGCCTATAAATATGTTAAGCGGCTATTTGCTATTTGCAGTTAGCTATAAGCTAAATAGGAGTTTTGTTATGGTTACTTTTCCGACCCTTAGAGAGCTTCTCGAGGCAGGAGTTCATTTTGGACACAAGAAGTCTCGCTGGCATCCCAAAATGTCAGAGTACGTTTTTACCACAAAGGCAGGGGTGCACGTAATTAATCTTGAGAAAACGGAAGAAAAACTCAAGGAAGCTATCGACTTTATTTCTAAAGAGGCTGCTTTGGGCAAGACCTTCGTTTTTGTCGGCACCAAGAAGCAATCATCAGCAATTGTTAAAGAAGCTGCCGAAATGTGCGGCATGTTCTATGTCAATTCTCGATGGCTTGGTGGAACATTGACCAACTTTGAATCTGTTAAACATGCTATCAATCGCTACAAGAAACAGAAGGAAGACCTTGCTACTAATTCAGAGAATCTACCAAAGAGCGAGCTCTCGAAGCTTGCTAAACTTGTCGCTCGGGGTGAGAAGTTTTTTGCCGGTATTGCTGGATTGACCCGAAAGCCCGACATTCTTCTTCTTTTCGGTTCTTATGATGAAAAAAATGCTTTACACGAGGCCACAGTCGAGGGTGTTAAAACAGTTGCTGTCACTGATACTAACGCTGACCCAACCGCCGTTGACTACGCAATTCCTGCTAACGATGACGCTACTAAATCTGTCGGAGTGATCGCCAAGCTTTTTGCAAACGCAATCAACGAGGCGAAACCTGGCGAAGCCAAGGTTGAGGCTAAAACTGATAGCGCTACTAAAGAATCTAGAGAATCTGTCGGAACTAAATAGAAAAGAGTTAATGAGTTAAGGGTTATGGGGAAAACATTGACAGTGAGTGATTATTCCTCATCAACCAATAACACATAACCCATAACTTATAATCAACAAAGGAGAACTATGGCAGTTACAGCACAACAAATCGCTGCTCTTCGAGCTAAAACCGGACTTCCTATGATGGAGTGCAAGAAGGCACTTGATGAAGCCGGCGGAGACGAAGCGAAAGCAATCGAAGTATTGCGGAAAAAGGGAATGGCGAAGGCCGAGAAGCGAGCAGAGCGCGAGACTAAGGCAGGATTGATTGAATCATACGTTCACACCAATGGGCAGATCGGAGTGCTTCTTGAGATTTTGACAGAAACGGACTTTGTTGCTCGGAACGAAGAGTTCAAGGGCTTTGCTCATGATGTGGCTCTCCATATCACGGCAGCAGCTCCTAAATACGTCTCCAAAGACCAGGTACCGGCAGAAGAGATGGAAAAGCAGAAAGAATATTTCCTTGCTGAAATGAAGGATTCTGGAAAACCGGCGGAAATTTTGGAAAAGATCATTGAGGGAAAGATCAATAAATACTTTGAAGAAATTTGTCTTTTGAACCAACCATTTGTTAAGGATCCAGACAAGACGGTTGGAGATCTCTTGACCGAACTCATTGCCAAGATTGGCGAAAAGATCGAGATCACCCGCTTTGCCAGATTTGCAATCGGGGAATAAGTGTCTGAACAAGAAACCGGTTTGGTGATAACAGAAATCAGCTCAGAGAAGGAAAGCAGAAAAAGAAAGCAGAGTTTTTTTGATATCGTTTGTCTGTTTCTTTTTTCAATACTGCTGTCTATTTTCTACAAACTGTTCTCTACTGAGTAACTGCTGCCTTCCACACTTCACTTATTTTTGCTACTGTATAAATAATGTCGACACCTGCATACAAAAGAATACTCCTAAAACTCTCCGGCGAGGCGTTGCTTGGTTCTCGAAGTTATGGTATTGATCCCGAAGTTTGCGATTACATTGCCAGTGAGATCAAGAAGGTGGCCGAAGCTGGTGTTGAGGTTGCAGTCGTATTTGGCGGCGGGAACATTTTCCGCGGTATTGCTGCTGAAAAACACGGCATGAACCGGACGACGGGCGACTATATTGGAATGCTGGCAACAATGATGAATTCACTCGCGCTTGGAAGCTCTCTTTCGAAGGCGGAAGTTGAAAACAGAATTCAGTCAGCTCTTGATATGTCCAAGGTCTGTGAACCGTATATCCGCAACAGAGCGATTAGGCACATGGAAAAGGGTAGGGTTGTCATTATCGGGGCCGGTTCGGGACACCCTTATTTCACGACTGATACCGCAGCTGCTATCCGCGCTTGCGAGCTTGAATGCGATATTATCTTCAAGGCGACGAGAGTGGACGGTGTGTATGATAAAGATCCATTAAAAAATTCAGGGGCTAAGAAGTTTTCATTCCTTCATTATCTGGACGTTGTAAATAATGAGAAGATCGAGGTGATGGATAATACGGCACTGACTCTCTGTATGGACAACCATATTCCAATCTTGGTCTTTGAGCTGATGACTAAGGGCAACATTATGTCTGCTGCTATGGGTGAAAAAGTGGGTACATTGATTGGTTAAATAATATATCAAGTATCATAAATCAGAATGATAAATAATAAACTTATGAATAATTTGGAGTTTTAATCTATCATTTTGCATTATAATTTATGCATTATGATATAGGAGCAAAATGATCGATATGTACATCAAAGAAGCGAAACCAAAAATGCTATCGGCGATTGACAACCTTAGAACTGAGCTTTCTAGAATAAGAACCGGAAGGGCTAACCCTGCTATTTTGGATGGTGTAGTTGTGTCCTATTACGGTACAAATACTCCACTTCGCGAAGTAGCTTCAATTTCGGCTCCGGAACCTACACAGATACTGGTCAAGCCTTGGGACAAAAATGCGCTGTCTGATATTGAGATAGCAATTAGAAATGCGAACCTTGGGGTTTCTCCGGTTAATGACGGCACGGGAATCAGAATCTCACTCCCCCCTCTGACTGAGGAGCGACGGAAGGAAATTGCTACTTCAGTCAAAAAAGCAGGCGAGGAGTGCAAGGTTTCCATTCGTAATATAAGAAGGGAGGCCTGGGAAAAAGTCCAGACGGCTGAAAAGAACAAAGAAGTGACTGAAGATGATCGTCGTTGGGCTGAGGAAGAGTTGAACAAGCTGGTGAACGAAATGAACAGTCTGGTCGAGAAAGTTGTAGCCGAAAAAGAAGCAGAGGTGATGAAGATATAAAGCCAAGACTCCAAACCCCAAAGCAAAAAGAAAGATTTAAAACTTTGAAATCAAGGATACCTTAAACTTTGTGTTTTTGCTTTGGTGTCTGGGCTTTAGGTTTTTGGGAACAACTAATAAACAGAATTACATGATTATTTCTTTGATTGCTTTCATTTTGGTACTCGGTATTTTAGTAATGGTCCATGAGTTGGGCCATTTTGGTGCTGCAAAATTTTTCAAAGTGAAAGTTTTGGAATTTTCTCTCGGCTTTCCACCTAGAATAACTTCCTTCAAGCGGGGGGAAACCAAATATACGATAGGCGCAATTCCCTTTGGCGGGTACGTCTCGATGCTGGGAGAAAATGAGGAATCCAAGGATCCTAGAGCATATAATAATCAATCAGCGGGAAAACGTTTCGTGATCGGCATTGCGGGTGTTGTGATGAATCTGATACTCGCCTGGGTATTGCTGACTGTTGGTTTTATTGTCGGGATGACACCGATGGCAACGCCTTCCGACCAAGTACCGGGGACCAAAGTAAGCCCGCAGGTCTTTGTTGTAGAAGTGCAGCCAAACTCACCAGCCGAAAAGGGCGGACTTAAGGCAGGCGACCAATTGATCAGCGGCAACTTCGACGGACAAAGTGTCAAATTCGACTCTGCCGCCGATGTTAGTAATTTTACAGCTTCTCACATCGGAGAGAGTGTTGAGGTGAAGGTGAAGAGGACTGGCGAGGAGATAAGCAACACAATTTTGCTCTCCGGGGAAAACGAAGCGCCACTGGGAATCGGAATCTTCGATCAAGCTGTAGTGAAAGTTCCATGGTACAAGGCGCCGTATGTGGCTCTCCGGGAAACAGGTCAAATACTTAAGATTACCTTCAGTTTTTTGGGCAATGTTTTTGAGAGATTGTTTTCAACTGGCGAACTTTCTGACCATGTTGGTGGACCGATAGCTATATTTACCCTGAGTGGACAAGCGGCTAGAGCAGGTGCGATGACTTTGCTTCAGTTTATCTCAGCACTTTCTATTAATTTGGCTCTTCTAAACATTTTGCCTTTTCCGGCATTGGATGGCGGTCGAGGTCTCTTCATCATTCTTGAAAAGTTATTCGGGAAACGGGTTGTTAAAGAAAGTGTTGAGAATGCAATCCACATGGTGGGTTTTGTGTTGTTGATAGTTTTTGCTCTCGCGATAACATACAAAGACATAGTAAGACTGCTTAAATAATCGCGCATATACGGACCACAGACAGAAAGACAACAGACGACAGATGACTGCAGATGACCGGTGTGTGTCCGATCCGTTGTCGGTTGTCTATTAAGTCCGTTGTCCATATGTGGATATAAATATGTACCAGTCACAACTGTTCTATAAAACACGAAAGGAAGTGCCAAGTGATGCAGATTCGACCAATGCATCGTATTTTGTGCGTTCAGGATTGGCCAAGAAATACATGGCCGGTGTGTATGAACTGTTGCCGCTTGGTGTTCGAACACTTCGCAAGGTTGAGGCGATTGTCAGGGAGGAGATGAACACGATCGGGGGACAGGAAATACTTATGAATGTTCTCCAGCCTCGGGAGATCTGGGAGGAGACCGGCAGGTGGAACTCTGAAATCGACATCTTCTACAAATTTAAAGACAGCCAAGGAAAAGATCTGGCATTGGCACCGACACATGAGGAGCAGGTAGTTGATCTGGTAAGGGGTATGATAAGTTCATACCGAGATTTACCTTTTGTGCTCTACCAGATCCAAACCAAGTTTCGAAATGAACCGCGTGTAAAATCAGGGCTTCTTCGTGGTCGGGAGTTCCTGATGAAGGACATGTACAGTTTCCATGCCGATGAAGAGGATTTTAAGGGATTCTATACCATGGCCCAGAAAGCCTACTTCAATATTTTTCGCCGATTAGAATTACCGGTGAAGATTGTCGAGGCATCAGGCGGTATCTTTTCCAAATATTCTCACGAGTTTCAGGTGCTTACTGAAATCGGAGAGGACACGATTTACTATTGTCCTTCGCCAGCTGGCGAATGTGACTTTGCTCAAAACAAGGAAATTGCCACTGTCAAAGAGGGGGATGTCTGCCCCAAGTGTGGCAACCGTATAGAAGTGAGTCGAGGAATTGAGGTGGGCAATATTTTTCCCTTAAAAGACCGCTTTACCAAGCCGATGAAGGCAACTTTCCTCGACAAAGAGGGGCATGAAAAGATAATGCTGATGGGATGCTATGGGATTGGCCTGACGAGAGTAATGGCAACTGTAGTCGAAGTGAAATATGACAACGCAAAAAATCGCATGGTGTGGCCAGAATCGATTGCGCCATTCCGTGTTCACTTAATTTCCCTACAGCAAAACGATGAAGCTGAAAAACTCTACAATCAGTTGATCGGTAATAATATCGAAGTTCTCTACGATGATCGGGATCTCACAGCTGGCGAGAAATTTGCCGAAGCTGATTTGATTGGATGCCCAATTCGGATGATTGTGTCCGAGAAATCACTTGCCAATGATGGCGTTGAGTTAATTCGGAACAATGAAAGCAAAATTACTCCCCTAAATAAGGTTCGGTTTTAGGATCGGTCATTCCCCTGAAGAGGAAACCTGCGAATAGTATTTTTAAAAAAGGTTCTTGCTCGAAGCGGAGTATTTTTGGAGTGGGAACTGGGGGCGCATTGCGAGCGCCCCTATCAGGTGGTCAGTTGAGCCAGGGACATTGTCCATGTCCCTTCTCGATGGATTTGACTAGGCTCTCGGCAACCTCACCGGCTGCCGGAACGCAAGGGGTGGGGATGGCAAGACCCAGTCGTTGGGCCTCAGCCAATCCATCACAATTAAACAGTGGGAGTGGTCTACACTCCCGCAGTTGGTGCTCGAGCAGGATTTTGGCGACCGAGTCGCTTGGGTCCTGCACGCGAATCTGACGGCAAACATTGCAAGTCATGTCTGCCTCCTTTCATTTATAAAGCTAAGCAACCAAGCAAGCGATTGTCAAATTATTTTTGTAGTAATGTACAGAAATAAGCACAAAAGTGTCTTTTGTACTGAATAAACAACAGAACCCCACGCCCGGTGGCGTAGGGTTCAGCTTGGCTTGTCATGAGACTGCCGGGGGTGGCAGCCTAGGGGGCAAGAAAAAGATCCAGCTCGCCTTGCGGCGAGGTTTTGATCTTTTTCTTGCCTTGTTGTGGAATCGGTTTCTTGGCAGGTTTGGCCTGCCAAGGGCGGGCCGGCGGATCGAGGGCTGTCACCAGTGGTGACGTTGCCTCGGATCCAATCAGTGTCGTCGCAAGGAGCGGCGGCATGACCGGACCATCCGCCGGCGGCGCCAGGAAAAAGGCCGGGGCCAGGATACCAAGCCTGGCTTCGGGACCTCTGAGAAGGTG
>DAOOSE010000005.1:0-21472 GCA_035389625.1 bacterium | reverse complement strand
GCCAAGAAACGAAGCAAATGAACCTGAGAGCGAAAGGGGATTTCTTCAAGTTTCACGCCAAGATCATCTTCAATCATCTTACGAAGAGCGGGGCGGTGAAGATGAGTCAACAGCAGTGGCAAGTCTGGATCATCTGCATAGAAAGGCAGGGCGTTTTTATCTTCAGAAATCTCTAGGTAAGGCTTAAAATCAACCCTCTGTGCCCCGGCTAACTCCACATTTCTAATCTCAAGGAGTGTTTTTTTTAAGTGCAAAGCAAGGCGACCATTCTGCTCAATAATCTTATCCTCCAGAGCATTCATTCTTTTGATAATTTTAGCACTCTCCCTAAAACATTGGAGAGCATATTTCTCTATTAGCTTCTCCTTGTCAACAATTTTAGTGGACAACTGTTTCTTTAATTGAACCAGTTGCTCATATAGGTGGCTCCAGCCAAACAATTCGTTTTTTTGATTAGTTGGTACTGATGCAGCTTTATCTTTTTCGATCTTGCCCAGGATAATTGCTTCAGCCGCAGCCAAAGCATATCCGTGTCTTCCTTCATTTATATGCTCCTGCAGCTCTTTGTTTGTATGGTCACCTGACTCTGAATTTTCTTTCCTGCCCAAGAGCGATACTTGAGACTGAAAGTGCTCCAAAAAGACGGCGATGATTTCATTATTTTTGATCTGAATTTGATCGTTAACCTCTTCTGAGTACCTATTCACCTTTTTTATGAAAATCGCATACTGTTCATAACAATAAATAAGCTCTTGCCACTCTTTCTTACTTAGAACGTCTGAGATGGAGCTAAACTTTTCTGCAATATTTTGATAATCATTCGTGGCTATCCCCGCATAAGGGATAATTATCCCTAACTTGAAATACTCTAAATATCTTCTGATTTTAATACTGTTCTGTACATCTTGTTCTATGCTTTCAACCCATTCGATTGCTTCGTTCAATCTTGGAATTGGAACAATTGGCTCATCTTCACCTTTTACCAATGTGTGATCATAGCGACCATAGTATCTGGCATGATTACTCTGATCTAGCACTGTTATGGTATCTGATGCACTCTTTACAACCTTAAATCCGGGTAACAAGCGAATGTTCGGTCTGATTTGAGCTGCTAGAATGCTATTTCCTCGGTGCTCCTCCTTTGGCAACCCTTCTAATAACCGCCCCTCGTTTAAATCCCCCCTTCTCGCCCATATACCAAGAGACGAACCCTCTTGCTCCTTTACTAAACTTGCCAAACTTAATTTGAGCGCATATTGAACAAAAGGTTGCTTAAAGTATGCTTTGGTTAGCTCGAAGAAATTTTCTATCGTTTTGGATTGCTTACTCCACCTACCAGTTTCTGCGTAACTTACAGAAAGAATTGTGGGGAAAAGATTAATAAGATCCAAGACATCGCCTACTTGGCATCCTTTTAAGAGATCGCGTAGCTGCTCTGATACTTCGTCGGGGTCATATCTATCAACTCTCCACACCAAAGCACTAATTAGATTTCTTCCCAGCCATCCGCGAAGCTCTGGCACCTGTGTGGCCCGGGAGCATGAAAGAAGAAGCTCTTGCAAAGAAAGGCTTTCTATTAATTGAGTGCTATCAAAAAAATATCGAATTATTTCTTTCAAAAAATCCTCAAGTTGCCTACTCTTTACTTTTGATGTGTCTGACTCTAAGCTTTTTCTAGCCGAGAAATCAATCAGCGCATTTAAAAAAAGGAAGCCCCTGTCACCTTCCTCACAAATTTTTTCAACCAAAAGTTCCTTGGTTTTGCTATCACAAGAAGAATCAAGCAAGGAAGGATTATTATATACCTCAACAAAAAGATCGGGATATCCTTTGGAACCATGTTGAAGTTTATTTTCCAAATAATTTTCCTGGCCCAAATCTGTGTTACCTTGTTCAGCTTCTTTGGTCATCTGATTCTGTTTAAACAACTAAAGATCCGATCGTTGCTACTCCTGCCACAATCATGAGAATTGTGATTACCCAACCGAGAACACGGACAACCGGTCCATTTGACCATTCGCCCATAATCTTCTTATTACTGCTGAGGAGCACAATCAAGACCAAAACTATTGGTGCGACCAAGCCGTTGGCTACGGCTGAGTAGATTAGCGCTTTCATCGGATCTAATCCGATAAAATTCATTCCCAATCCCAACAGCATCGCCACAATCAAAACTCCATAAAACGCATAGGCTTGTTTGAGCTTATAAAAGAGGCCCTCTTTCCAGCCAAAACTTTCAGCCACAGCATAAGAAGCTGAGCCAGCCAATACTGGTACCGCCAATAGGCCTGTTCCAATAATTCCGAGGGCAAAGAGTAAATA
Organism: bacterium; assembly: GCA_035389625.1. GTDB lineage: Bacteria > Patescibacteriota > UBA1384 > XYA2-FULL-43-10 > 1-14-0-10-43-13 > DAOOSE01. The sequence goes on along the minus strand of DAOOSE010000005.1, from coordinate 19,150 downwards.
GGTGGCATCTCCAGCCAAAGGACGAAGTGCCTCGGCTGCATCCGCTGCCGTTGTAATTTCAGTGCCGCCACCGATGAACAATGTCGCCGCACAGGCAACGATAATAAAGAACATAACCACATTTGAGAGAAGCATCCCAGACCATACGTCCACCCTCATCCGCTTGATCTGACCAGGGTCAACCACTTGTCTCTGTGCTAAAGTCGTTTTACCCTCCAGTATCTCCTCTTCAACCTCCTGTGATGTCTGCCAAAAGAAAAGATAGGGGGAGATTGTAGTACCCAAAATCGCACATATTAGAATAATTTTATCCTTTGTGAGATCAAAAGAGGGAGTAATAGCAGCTCTGGCTATTGCTTGCCAATCAAGACCCTTTATCAGAAGCGTTGAAAGCACATAGGAAAGTAAAATTAACGCTAAATATTTCAGATATTTTGCGTATTTGGCGTATGTACTGAATATTTGCAGCAACAAGCTAATAATGGTGAACCCAACGATTAATAGCACGAAACCACCATTAGGCCAGAGTAATTGAGTTGCCTTTGCCATAGCACCCAAATCTGCCCCGATATTGAAAGTATTTGCCGCAAAGAGCAAGATGGTACAGATAAAAAGCACTTTCTTTGAATAATACTTACGAATGTTTGCCGCCAAGCCCTGGCCAGTGACCATACCAATCCTTGCACACATTTCCTGAACAATTGCCATAAGCGGGAAGGTAAAGGCTGCTAGCCAAAGCAGCTGGTTTCCATACTGAGCTCCAGTCTGGGAATAGGTAGCGATTCCAGAAGGATCATCGTCCGAGGCACCGGTAGTCAGCCCTGGACCAAGCATATGCCAGTAGTCACTAACTTTTTGCAATGGCTTTTTCTTGGTAATAAAAGAGGTTGCAGACTCGGAGACCTCGACTGTTTTCTCAAGAACCCGAGCCGGCGCCTCGGCAGCTTTCTCAAATAGATCTTTACCCTCTGGCATAGTCTCCCCTCTCGTAAAGAAATTTAACAATTAAACAATTTAACAATTGAGATACTCAGTTTCTCCCACTCTGCAATCGATAGTTCTTGCGCACGTATATATTCATCAAGTCCGGCTTCACTCAGTATATCAAGAACAACCTTCTTCTCCAATCGATAACCGGCAGACAGATTATTTAAGAGGGTTTTCCTTCTCGAGGCAAAGCCAATCCGAACACAGCGAAAGAAATCTTTCTGTGATAGCTTTTCCTTGTCGTTGAAAATTGAAAATTGATCATTGATAATTGCAATACGAAGTATTGCACTGTCTACTTCCGGAGCAGGGAAAAAAGAATCACGCTTGACGATACCAACAATCTCAGGATTGCCATATGCTTGGACCGAGACGGAGAGTAACGACATCTCGCCCGGCTTTGCACAAACACGTTCGGCCAGTTCCTTCTGAGTTAGAATTACGATCGTTTCCGGCTTTTTTGGCGTCTGCTCAAGAAACAGGCGCAATATTTTAGAAGTAATGTAATACGGTATATTAGCAACAACCTTGTAAGACCTACAATCACCGAGAAGTTCCGGGACATTTACTTTAAGGATGTCCCCATTAACAATATCAAGCCTAGAATTATCAATTTTCAATTTTGCAATTTTCAGTGAATTTTCAATTTTGCAATTTTTAATATTTGAACATTGGTTATTGATTGGAAATTGCCCCGTGAAGGGGTCCCTTCGGGAATCATTGATGCTTGAAAATTGGCACACAAGCAAATTTGCAATTTTATCATCTATTTCAACAGAGACAACTCTTCGGTGAGCTCCAACCAGATGCTGAGTTAGCGTGCCCAGTCCGGGCCCTACTTCTAGAATGCAATCATCTGGCCGTATCTCGGCAGAATCCACTATTCTCTCGAGAGCGCCTCTATCAACTAAAAAATTCTGCCCCAAACCCTTTTTTGTGTAGAGTCCATGAGCTTGAAGATATTGAATTAGTTGTGCTTTATCAGCCAAGTCGGTCATGTACTATCCTTACCAAAACCAAAGCACACTTTGCAAATTATTACCTTAATTCCCGATTTGAAAGATTACAATGGCCAAACCAAACCCAAACCCTGCTGCCATCATTAGAAAAGCAAGTTTCTTCTTGTATTTTGTCAAAAACATGAACAAACCCAGAGCTCCGAACACGAGACAAATTGATAAAATCTCAGTCAAATCCATCTTCCCTCCATTTTGCTAATTGCTAATTGCTCGTAGCTGATTGCGGCTGCCATTAGCCATAAGCAATAAGCGATAAGCTTCACCATCTGCCGCTATATCCGTGAGTCAGAGCCCAGGCAGTAGTGAAAATCTGAGCTTTTGGGTCGTTCCAATCGGCACCCTTAAATCCGGCCTTGGTCGAAGCATCAGCCCAAAAGCCATCTGTGTATTGAAACAATCCTTTGTGCCCTCCTCCTGAAATTGATCCCGGATTGCCATTGCTCTCCTTCATCATGAGAGTACATAATTTGTTTGGATCATAATCATACTTCATAGCCGCCGCTAAAACCGTATCATTGTACTTACAACGAACAGTTATCACCGGTCTTGTCCCGACAAGTTGGATTTCCTCCGTCGGCGTCTTGATCACCTCTGTCTTGATCAAAGTCCTGCCAACTTCCATCATACCCTTTCCGCTATCCTCTCTTCTTACTTCGTAAGTTAAACTTTTACTCCCCTTGACCCCTTTTTGCTTAACGGTTACCTTGCCCTTATCAGAATTGGGATCGTCTTTCTTGACTACCTGAAATTCAATCTCCTGAACCTTGGTGACATGAGTGATAGCAACGCGGGTAATTTTTATTGTTGCTCCCGATTGAATTTCGCTTGCAAGTGGTGGTGTCACCTTGTCATCATCTCCAAGTTCGGGAATGTGTGCTTCAGTCAAAAGAGCCTGAACAGTTTTAGTCCAGCTCTTTGCTTCAATCTTTCTTTTGCCGTCAAAGATTGTATAATTCGGAGCTTTGTAGAGAGTAATTTTACCACCCATCCCCATGGCAATATCAGGAAAGGCGCTAAGACGATCTTCGGATTCAGGGCTGGCTCCGAGATCCCGAGCAACAAAAAAAGGCGTTGTACTGCTACTAACACCTTTATATTCGTTGGCTTTGCTGCCATCCGGCAAAATAACATCAACAACATAGGGTTTCTTGTCCCTCTCAACAGAACTGCTAACTTGATTGTTATTTCCAGCGTAGCTGTGGGTAAAGACCAGGAAGATCGGGATTATAAGAAACCAAAAGTATTTCTTCAATCGCATAATATGACCATTGTACTGTCAGCAGACGACCGATGTCAAATCACCCATTCATATTCTCCTCCCCTTTTGGTTCCTCCCCTGCCTGAGGGAAGGTTAGGTGAGGTGGGAGAAGGGGAAACGTAGATGGGGTTATTATTTATTCAAGCATAGTAAGTAGTCAGAAAATGGTTCTATTTAAAATCCAAAATAATGCTTTGCACTTTTTGTTCAATCAACTAACAAAGCGCTTCCAAAGCCCCTCTAGTATAGTTCTATAATATAATTATATCAGGAGAGAACTAAAACCCAAAATCAAGGGTCCAAAGCAAAAAAGAAGGGCAGCAAAGAAATCGAAAGTCTATCGTCTGCTGTCCGGTTCGGGAAACCACCGAAGTGACCCCTTCAAGTTGTCCGGCCATCCTGCTCTTCACCCACAATAGGCTACTAAGCTGGATGGTCTTCGGTCAACTGGGGTTTTCGGTAGATTCATCCCTCACGTTCAACATATATTTATCATAAAGAAAATCAAAAAGTAAGGTCTCTGCGCGCAGGCACGCCTGTCGCAGAGACCTAGCCATCAGGAGAAGGAGTGGTGGTCAGGACCATACATCTCCTCCTCCTTCCTCATCCTCTCGGCTCGCTGGCTCAGCGCTAGAAAGCCGAGAACAGCCACCAGCACCGCCCTCCCTGCTACCCAGGGGAAGGCGACAACACTTAGGATCGGCCGCCAGAAGGACGGCCGCTCGTCGAAAGATCGAATTAATTCCCACATACGTACCCCCTTTCTCCGCTTTTGTTATACCACAATTATAAAATAGTGCAAAGCCCAAAATACTAAATACTAGCCCCTAAATACTATCCAAAAGATGTTCTGGAATATTTTCAATAAATCTCGACTTTGGGTTGCTCTGGAAGCGTCCAAAGATATTGCGCTCGAAGGCATGAATCAGGTAAAGGCGCTCTCTGGCACGAGTAATTCCGACATAAGCCAGACGGCGTTCTTCTTCCATTTCACTCGCATCGAGCAAGGCTCGGCTATGTGGGAACAAACCCTCCTCCGCTCCGATAATAAAAACATATTTAAACTCTAATCCCTTAGCAGAGTGCAGCGTCATCAGTGTAACGGCTCCCTCATCATCTTTCAGATCGTCAGTATCCTGCACTAATGCCGTCTGCTCCAGAAATTGCTCGAGAAGTTGAGCAGTTGTGACCCTTTCGCCTCCCGCCTTTAAACTTTCGCCTTCTTGAATTGATTGAGCGACTCCAATCAATTCAAGAACATTCTCCCACCTTCCCTCTCCCTCAGGAGTCCCATCGCAAAGATAACTTCGAAAGCCAGTTTTCTCAGCCAGAATTTCCATGATCTCTGGTAAGGTTCTCTCGCCCATATCAGACCTAATCTCATCTATGATCACTAAGAAATCTTGAAGCTTTTTGGGAATTTCGGAATTAGAGTTTGGATTTTCTTTAGAAATTAGTAATTCGGATTTAGGAATTTTTCTTATTTGCGCTAGGCTCTTTTCACCAATTCCTCTTGGAGGTGCCGACACAACCCTTTCCAACGCAACCAGATCGTAAGGATTAATCAATAATCGCAAATAAGAAACCATATCTTTAACTTCCTTGCGTTCGTAGAAGCGATAACCGCCAACAACCCGATATGGAATTCCAAAACGGAGAAATCCCTCCTCCACCGCACGCGACTGGGCATTAGTACGGTAGAGCACGGCAAAATCAGAATAGTTTAAAGTTTTAAGTTCTAAGTTACAAAGGTTGCTCTCTGTTCCCCCAACTTCAGGGCCCTGACTTTCAACTTTGTAACTTTGTAACTTTGTAACTTGTCGCTGCATCAGCGACTTTATCTCCATAATAACAAATTCGGCCTCATCCTTTTCGTTCAGGGCACGGAAAACAGTAATTGGCTGACCTTTAGAATTCTCCGTCCAAAGCTTCTTGTCGGTCCGATTCTTGTTGTACTTAATCACCTCATTCGCCGCATCGAGAATGGTCTGTGTCGAGCGATAATTTTGCTCCAGCTTGATCACCTTTGCTGTCGGATAATCTTTTTCGAAATTAAGGATATTGCGAAAATTTGCACCCCGCCAGCTATAGATTGATTGATAATCGTCCCCTACCACCATTAGGTTTTGATGTTTGGCCGCCAATAATTTTGTCCAAAGATACTGCGCCTGGTTTGTGTCCTGATACTCATCAACCAGAATATATCGAAATGTCTCCTGATACTTTTGGAGTATTTCCGGATTATTTTGAAATAATACGACGCACTGCATGATCAAGTCATCAAAATCCAGCGAATTGTGCTGGCGCATGTATTCTTCGTACTTTTCATAAACCTGAGACGCCGCTAGCTCTACCGGGGTATTTGTGTATTTCTTGTAGTCCATCGCGTCAATCAGCTCGTTTTTCGCTCCGGAGATCAAGTAAACGATCGAATTCGGAGTAAATTGCTTCGGATCCATATCGAGATCACGCATGATCCGTTTAATCAATGAAAGCCTATCAGACTCGTCATAAATCGAAAAATTACTCGAGATTCCAGCATGCTCTGCCTCCCGCCGTAAAATTCGGACACAGATTGAGTGAAAAGTTCCGAGCCAGGGGAGCTTATAGCTAATGGCTAATGGCTTATTGCTTTCAGGGCTATTAGCTATCTGCAATTTGCTATTAGCAAGGAGTAAAGCGACTCTTGTTGCCATCTCCTTGGCCGCCTTATTGGTGAACGTCACCGCCAAAATATTATATGGTGAGATTCCCTTCTCCTGCACCAAATAAGCAAGCCGATGGGTCAATGCTTTCGTCTTGCCACTCCCCGCCCCAGCCAATACCAAAACCGGTCCATCCGTAGTAAGCACCGCATCTCTCTGAGGTTCATTCAAATTTTTCAGTAAATCATCCATTAGATTCCCCGCCTTTTGAAGGAGGGGCCAGGGGTGGTTATTTAAAACGGAATATCATCAAATGTTTCTATCTTCTTGCCAAGTTTTGTATAGAAATCGGCTAAAAATCGTGGGGTTTCATCTTCACCTGGCATTGAATTGCCATCCAATCCCAAAGAAGCACAGTAGTAAATATCAGGGTAAACACTGCCGACTCTTGTTCTCATCCTTTTATCAAATGTCAAAATTGAGGCTTCGTATTCCATTCCTACATTGGCAATGATAAAATCTTGAGTTTTTAACGTCGAAATATCGCTAGTTGAAAGTTTTTTACAAACTCTAAAAGCACTGGTTTCAATCAATGCAACATTTAGCACCAGATCGGAAAATAAAAAATCCCAAAGCTTCTTTTCGATTGTTGCTTTCGGGATTCCACCCCTCTTTACCAAGGTGATGATCGTTTCGTAAAAAACCAATGTCGGAATAACTACCTTAACCTCTTTTTTGTTCTCAATTATCTTCTTAAAAATCAAGACAGCATAACGATGAAAGAGGTCAGTCGGGTCAATTGTTGCTACTAAAAACGAGCTATCTTCCAGAATGCAGTGTTTCATTACTCTTTCCCGTCACCATATCGCATTTCGAATAATATTTGAGTTAGTCCTTTTTTATTTTTACTTTTGCTCATGTCAATCATCAAGTCAGCCAACTCCGTCGGCGGATTCTTAAGAGCTTGGTTTCTAGCTTGTTCCAATTTTTCCCATTGCGTCTTAGTCATTTTCATAATTATAACATAGTTGGCAAATTGCATGAAATCTTTGGCAAATCGGACACGAAAAGGGCGGATCCCTTTTCTGGGATCCGCCCGTGCTCTCTCCTTGTTCTACTCCTCCGGCGACCACTCGAGGTTGGAGATAACCTCTCTCTCGGGAACATCAGAAGTACTTACTAGCCGCTCCTCCAGAGTTAAGTTTACCAAGTGATAAACTGCTCTTTCTGAAAGGCTAGGCAGGTCGTTGTCACGAGCGATCGCTTTAACAACTTCCTTCTCATCAGCCCCGATCCACCATTTTCCTGTGCTCGCACGGAGAACGAGCCCGCATGGTCGCTCAACCCGAACTCTCCGCTCGAACAAGGACTTTGCGAGGGCAAATTCCGGATCAGACTCCCTGCTATCCAGATCTCGGCGCAGCCCTTCCTCGAGTAATTCAAGGTGCTGCACCCTTTCTCTTGCCGCTTCAATGCGCTTCAACAGAAACACAAGTCTGAGATTTTCGTTCATTCTAGTCTCCTCTCGCACCGACCGCTCTGTTTGATTTCAGCATGGCCTTTGGCCAAGCGTGAACTAGACACTCTAGCACTTTTTCAGATATTTGTCAATACTTTTTCGTCATCATTGTAATTGTGACGATCAGCCATTTTCTCGAAATACAGGCACAAACTATTGACAAATTAAGTATAGTATGATACTTTATCAATAATTATGACGACGAATTTACGTCAGAAAGAAAACATGGAGCTGGAAGAGCTATTGATCAGATTTGAGCTCAACGAAAAACAGATAAAGATTTATCTTATCCTTCTACAAATGGGCTCAGGTACAATTCAAGAAATCATGAAACAAACAAAGCTTAAAAGAACCACTATTTACAGTGTTCTTGATAGTTTAATCAGCCGAGGGCTCGTTACTTTTAGCAGAAAGACAGGACATCGCACTTACACCGCCGAAGATCCGAAACTTTTGCCTAGAATATTTGAAAAAGAAGAGAGAAAAATTCACAATCGCCAAAAAACGCTAGTCGAGGCTCTCCCTCTTCTCGCTTCTCTGTATAATTCTTCCGCTTCGAGACCAAAAATCAGAATGTATGATGGGATTGATGGTATCAAGACTGTTTTTGAAGAAACACTACTCTTGCCACCAGGTACAGAGACTTTAGCGTATGCCTCTTACACAGACGTCAGGAGTCATCTCGGCGAATGGATTCATGGATATATTAAAAGAAGGGCAGAGCGTGGCATTACCCAGCGCTGTATTGCCGAAGATTCTCTAATCGCTCGAGAAGAGCTAGTAAAAAACGATAAACAAGATCTTCGGGTCACCAAACTAGTGAACAAAGATCAATTCCCCTTCTCAATTGAGCAAATTAATATCTACAGTAATAAAATCTTTATCGCCTCTTACCAAGACCTCCTAGCGGTGGTTATCGAGAGCGCCCCCATCGCCACCGCCATGAAAAGCATTTTTGAATTAGCCTGGATCGGCGCAAAGCAAGTTAGAAAAGCTTAATTATAACCCAAATGTTATTCAGGCGACCACTGCTTTAGCAGGATAATCCAATTTACCCCAAAGACGCAAAAAACCACTTTAGTAAGTGGTTTTTTGCATTGCATAAAGAAAAGCTCGGTTAACCTATTGCCTGGAAAACTTTGCTTCCAACTCTTTTTTAGTGTCTTTGATTGTCTGGACCTGGGCATAAATGTCTGCAAGCTCATCCTCTTCGGCAGAAGTAAGCGCAACCCCTTGTTTTCTCTCAAGTGTTCTCATTCTTTTTACAAGCTCTGGCAAAAGCACCCTCGTATCTAGCTCCAACAGAAGCGGATCTTTGTCAAGGCTCTCGCTCTGAGCAAGAGACTCATCCCTTCCAGCCATAAACTCATCATCGTAACCAGCCGGTGTCGCCTCACGTTCCAGTCCGTCAACCATAGTACCTCCCGTTAACTACTTAAACCTTGCAATAAGTTTATTACTCAGAAATGACGGTGTCAACATATTGGGAATGCATTGTTATTTCATAATCTCATCCCCTCGAAAAATCATTGACAAAACTATCACACAGAGTTATAATGCTTCGAACCATAAGGGAAAGGAGAATCATGAGAGAACGAGAATACAACCCCTATGAAATAGAGGCCTCGACCAGGCCGAAAGAAATTCGAGCGGAGCTCGAACGGTTCATGAGCATGCAGGAAAAAGTGATTCAATCAGCTCCCCGACCTCAGAAAAATGAAGAGGAAAATCAAAGACTTGCCGAAACCAGGGCCACCATCGACGCGACACATGCACTGGCAGAGAGTGTAGGACAAGGGCTGGCACCGACGCCCGAGGCAATGGTCGCAATATCAGCCAGAATGGCGATGACCGAACAACTTCGGGTAGTAAGCCCCGAGGTGGCTGAAGAATTTGAACAAATAATGGCAGCATAACCAGACCCCCAGAGGGTCTTTTTTTATAACGCCCTCCACTAAAAAAAGAAATGGTAGATTTTTCCTTTTTCGAGACCGGTCTCCCCGAAGGGGAGTAGGATGGCTAGGGTGGTCGAAAGAAAAAGGAAAAAGCTCCAGTTCAAACAAAAAATCCGATTGTTTTTAAGAGGGCCGCTATTTATTTAATAATTTCTTATTAAATTGTAGGGTTCATATTATACAATCGGATTTTTTGTTTGGGGTGAAAGTGATTTATGGACTGATCGAGTATAGTATTTTTTAAATATAGCTCGGCCACTTCAACCTACACCCCTCTTTATGAAGCTAGGATTTATTATTCCTCTAAAAGATTTACATCTCCTAAAAGAATTGATCCAAGCTTCATAGGTTTTTGATTTCTCTTGCCTATACTCGCAGACCAGTACTTGGTTGGCCTGCCATGTACCGGAGCGAAGCGACTGGTATGTGGCAAGAACGAGCTGGGGAGAAGAATTGATTGCAACCTCTTATTACAAGATACGATAGTAGATAACTCAATGCGTATCAAAGAAAATAACAACCAGAGATTTCTGCTAAGATTACCCGAAATATTTGAGGGAATATCTCGGGGTGTTATTTTCTTTATGTTATCGATTACATATTCACTCTTCCCACTCATAGAGAGGTGGGGCAGACCACTCTATAAACCCATCTCGTTCCGGCCAATCGCTCAAGTTTTTAATGTACTAAATTATATTAGTATAACAATTATGCCATAACTTGTCAATGGTTAAGAGGGGTATTTAGTGGTGTAATATGTAAATATTATTTACTGGATTAGTATTTTTTATAAAAATCCAAAACCAAGGTTCCAAAGCAAAAATAAAACTAAATTTCTAAAAAAATCAGGACTAAAACATTTGTTTCTCGTTCCCTTTGGCTTTGGGGTCTTGGTTTTGGGCTTTGTTTTTTCTTTGGGGTCTGGGGTCTTGGTTTTAGTGAGCACTAGCTCACTCTCCCTTGTCGTATTGTCCCATATTGTTTCTGTACTCTTTAGGCCCCTTCTTGGGCAAGACTTTCGCAGAGACAACAAACTTTCTCGTTTGTCCGTCAGCGTCAGCAATCTCGTCGGCGTTATTCTCTCTGAAGAGTTCTGTAAGTTCTGCCGATAGGATTTCACGCAGGGTCACGGCCTCCTCTGAGAGGTTCTTAATATTGGCCATAGCCTCTTGATTCGGCCCTTTGGCTAAAATCTCATCCTTGATCGTTTTACGCTGTTTTACAGCCTCTTTCACTGCTTCGACCGACTGTAGGTAAGCATCCTCATTCTCGAGCTCACCCTTGAGCATTTCCTTTAAGATTCTAATCTCCTCAGAAACACGCTCCAATTCAGAAATTCGTTTTGATACAGTAGCTAAATCCACAAGACCTCCAAATGTTAAAACCTAAAGCCTAGACTCCAAAGCAAAAACTTTTTAATGTTTTATCGTTTTTGGCTTTCTTTTGACTTTGGGGTCTGGAGCTTTTTGCTTTACTCAGCTTTCTCTTTGAAAGATAAGTGTATGCTTTAACACCTCTACAACTTCTTTTTCAACTAGATCATTGGTTATTTTATCAATGTCAAAGAGACCATGTAAACCCATCACCCCGCCTTTTCCGGGCATCATTGTCGAAACATTAACGGCAATTTTATGCGCATAAGGATCGGCAGCAAACTGAATATATGGGGTACTTTCTGGTTTGTAAAACGCCCTGTTTACTGTTTTGGGATAGATATTGAACGTAATACTGGAGGGTTCGGCATGTGCAGTCGCATCCACACGCTCCTTGTCCTCAGAGACATGGTAATCCTCACCGTATGAATTGAGCTGATTGCCAACATCCACCAAGACCGGCCAGATTACTTCATGCTTTATTTTCTCAAACTGATCTAGAAATTCTTTCCTGACTTGCGCTTGCTGTGCCTTCTCATCAGCAACATTATCCGCATCGTTTTCAAACCGATCCATCAACTTCTTGAGCTCTTCCAAATTTTGCGATTCCATCGTATCTCCATTCAAAGTGTCATTTCCTACCCCCTTCTAGTCATTTCGAGCCATTGAGAACCCGCCGTTGGGCGGGTGAATCAAGGCGAGAAATCCCATCGCTAGCAAGGTAACGGAAAATAATATTTACCTTCTCTTCCATTCAACGGTAACTCGGAAAAAAATGCAAGGGTCACTTCCCACCAACCCCTTGCATCCCAAGCGTAAGTGTGCTAAAGTCTGTACCAACAATCCAAAGAAGAAGGAAGGGGGTGATTGCCACGTTCTTCTTTGGTCCTGCCATTCCCTTGGCGCCTTCGGCGCCGGCATGGATGGAGGAAAGTTTCACCCCCACCGAGTTCGCGCTCTCAGGAGCGCTGATCTTGGTGGGACAGTGTCCCCTTCGCCCACTCGGGGCGGAAGAGGGAAAGGTGTTTCTAACTCGCCGTTTTAAGTCCCCTGGCTACGGCTACGGGACTGGCGGCGAGGGAACCTGACGGCCAGTCATCTGGCCGTCGGTAATATCCTCCACTAGTGGGAGGAGCCGGGGCTAGACCCCGTGCAAGACTGTCTGTAGGCCGGAAAAGAGTAGCATCCTACTCCGGCCGACTCCAAATAGCGAGGGGACATTCCAGGGGCGGGCGGAAGCGCAAAGGACTGCGGCAAGCGAAAGCTAGCCGACGGCCAGAGCGTTTCCCCCGCCTCTTCGCATTTATATGACTACTTTTGCCTCATCAACTCCAAGTTCAGATGGATATAACCAAGGGCAATTACAACCAAGCCTCCGATCACCTTTGCGAACGGGAAAAAGACATCACAGTAACCCAGCAAGTTGCCAATCAAGGCAAAAAGCCCATAGCCAAAGATGGCTGCCCCCATTAGTATTACAAAGAGCGCCACTGCTCTAAATGACGTGTCTTTCTTCGGTATCATTTTACCCTCCTGTTCTATTGTCATCCTCGGACTTGATCCGAGGATCCAGTACTTCCTGGATTCCAAATCAAGTTTGGAATGACAACATAATTATATTATTAGTATCGAAAAAACTAGTTTATAGCCCTAACTCACCAGCACTTGCCTGCATTGCAGCAAGCACAAGTGCTACATGATCTTGCAACTCTACGCCCAGCTCCTCTGCCCCTTTAGCAACTTCTTCTCTGTTGACTCCGCGGGCAAAGCCGGCATTCTTATACTTTTTCATCACCCGCTCGACTGTGACATCAGCCAATTTTCCCGGATACATCAAAGCTGTCGCCACTATCAAACCGGTTAGCTCATCGCAAGCAAACAGAGTATGATCCAGTTTCGTTTTTCGAGGAATTGCCCCCTTGCCGCCATGGCTAGCAATCGCATCACTGATCTCACTTTCAACTTTCAAACTTTGTAACTTTTTAACTATTTTCTGCGGATGCTCCTCCGGCCACTTTTCGTAGTCAGCGTCATGCAGAAGTGCGGCTAACCCCCATTTCTCCTCGTCCTGGCCAAATTTCCTGGCGTACGCTAGCACCGCCGCCTCAACGGCAAACATGTGCTTTTGCAAGTTCTTATTTGGCACCCACTCATCAAGCAGTTTCAACGCTTCTTCCCGTGTCATAGTAAATCCTATTTAGTCAGTATTATTATTTATCTTTCTGTACCCAATTGCAACACAAACGAAACAGGGCCCGATCAAGCACAAGACAAGATCGGGCAAGGATAGTTTACGTGGCGCCGGCTATGCAGCCATGCGCTCGCGACGGGTGGTGATCCCCTCGAAGATCTTGGTCCAGAGGCCGAGCTTGGCCGCCGTGAACTCGAGGGTGATGTTGTCGATGCGGTAGATGAAGTTGACACTTCGGCCTTGGCGCGGACAAAGGACGTCCACGTATTCACCGAAGGTAACTATCTCCGCCATCCGCTCCCAGCAGATCGTTTCGAGATCACTGGAAACGGATCTCATGGTGGTGAACGGAGCTGCCTGGCGACGGGCCTGAAGCGAGAGCGCGTCCACGTCCAGCAGGACCATGGCAACCTGTCGTATCTCCGGGAGATTGACAATTGCCTCGATGCACCTAGGCGTGATCGCTGTCTCGAATTGGCCCCTGCCGAGACTGACGGCGTACGTGCCCCAGTCGATGACTGTGACACCATCAGGAAGCAGCTTGATCGTCTCGAGAAACCAGTCCTCGAAACCTTGCTGATCACCTAAGGCTGCGCCGTAGTAGGTCGCCACGCACACCTTCATGTCAAGGTAGTGGTAGGCCGGCTCCTTTTCACATATTCGCTTGGCAATGCTCGTCACCCCGCTGTAACGAGCACCACCGATTGCTACCAGCTGCTTGCTCATTTGAGAGACCCTCCTTCCAAGGATTCATACTGCGTAGCAGGAATGAATGATGATTGCTACCGAGCGTTATCCTTGATATTAGGGCCAGATCATGATGGCGAAGAAGCACTGGTCACCTGCATATTAGTCTTGTTGCAGCAGGTTACAAGAGAAGTTGACGATAATTTTGACAACAATTTATGCAATGCTATAATATTTTTGATTAACTTAATTTGTCTAATGAATTCAACAATTATAACCTGTCTAAAAGAGATTGGGTTAGATGAGGCAGAAGCAAAAATCTATCTCGCTCTCCTTGAATTGGATCAGGCAACTGTCGCTGAGATTGCCAAAGTTTCTGGCATTAAGCGCACCAGTGCATATTTTGTTCTGGAAAAACTAGATAAAGACGGCTTCGTTCATCAAACAAAAGTTGAGACCAAAACTCTTTACATTGCTGAGCCTCCGGAGAGTCTGCTCCGGACTCAAGAGGAAAGAATCCGAACTTTCAGAGAGAAACTGCCAGCGTTAGCAGCATTGAGCAACCACAAGCCAACCAGAGCGAAAGTTTTATTCTTTGACAGTGAAGAGGGTTTCAAACAGATCTGGCGAACATTGTTTCAATCGGGAGTCAAAGATTACTTGATCATCACCGACCCCAGAGAGATGCTTCATTTTGTCAGAAAAAATTATATCACCGGCCGCATTATCGAAGAGAAAAAAGAGCGGGGAATTACCAGTCGCCAGCTCGTGAGCTCATCAATGTATGCCAGAGAAATTGTAGCAAAGGACAAAGACGAAAACAGAGTATCCAAAATTTTACCCGCTGGATTCACTCTGCCTTTTACCACGATCGTCTTTGCCGAGAACGTCGCCTACATCTCCCCATATCGGGAAAATATTATCATGATCATCGAAAGCCCGGCCTTAGCTCTGACCGAGCGCTCCAAGTTCGAACTATTGTGGCAATCAATTATGTGATTTCTCCCTGGCTAAGTAATGCAAGCTTTAGCTTGCTAACACCCTAAAGGGTGGTCTCCAAACGATAGAAGTCCAAGCTTTAGTTTGTTGTTACAGGCTAAGGCTTGGTCTCTGTGATTTAATCTTTACTAGCCAACCATTCAGCCTCGTCCAAGAACCTGGCTGGATAGAAATCGAGCTGTTCTGCTGGAATATTCATTTTGGCTGCACCGTATTCTGCCGCTTCTCGCCAGGTTGACTTATCATTTGGGTCTAGATGAAATATCTTTTCGCGAAAAATTACATCTAGCGTCGTTCCATCATCATAAATATGCCAATAATACGGCTTCTCTGCCACCATCGCTGGCTGAATATTAGCAATTGCCTGATCAATATTTTCAATCTCCAAAATATTCAGGTGCCAATCACCATCAATCTTGGTCTTCAATATTTTGTACTGTTCCAAGACAGATTTATTCTTGAGCGATTCTTCAATTACAATTGCATGATACATAAATTACCCAACAAATTATTTTTTGCACAATGTTAAAGCGTATGTGTTTTCAGAATCAGTGAACATCTTTACCTCAGAAAAATGTTTCTTCATGATACTGCCAAGTTTTTGCTTGGAGTATTTGTAGGAAATAGCTACCAAGATAACATCGCCTTTCTTGAAAGAAATGGTTTTATCGAGATGAGTTATGTCCATATCTCGTTTCAGGGTATAAAACTCCTCAATTCTTGAATTGATAAACCGAACATCGTATTCAAGGTCTGCTTCCTGGATACCAAGAAGCATTGGCACCTGAACTAACCATTTGTTTATTGTTTCATCCTTATATTCCTTTATCCAAGAATCTCCCTTTTTGTCAGTAATGCCGACACCAACCAATAATACATCCCCTTTAGTCATGCTTGTCTTGACTTCATGCAATATATATTCGCTGTCAAAGTTACCCATCGTATTGCCAAACAACATCAAAAAGTTGTACTTAAAAGACGGCACTCTAAGCAAAGGCAAGACATTATCAAGATTTTCAAAGTCAGAGATATTCCATTTGAACTCGAGGACGTCTCCAATTTTTAATTTACGAATTTCTTTTGAGGCAACATTCACAAAATATGCACTTATATCGATTGGACAATACCGAATTTGTAAATGCTTAGTAAACTCCTCAATGAAAAGAGCCGCTTTTTTCCCATCCCCGCAACCAAGGTCAATAATATTGTAAGATTTCGAGGAAAGCTCTGATAGAAAATCCGGGAGGTGCCTTCGGATAAGACTAATCTCCTTATCAATAATCGACGCTTTATAATCCTTAGTCTGTTCCAGACTGACAAAACCTTTTGCCTGCCTTGGCGTCAGATACCATAGCTTAGAATCAGCCAAATCCCAAACTCTCGTTTTTCCTTCTAGGTGGTATCCTCGCTTCAAAAGCTCTTTGAAAATTAAATCGTTAATCATTTCAAATCCCTATCTTTAAGTGATTCTTCGATAACAATTGCATGATAGTTCATTTTGCTTTAACCTTTCCCCCAGAAAAATCAACTTGCTCTCCAACCATTCTCTTTACCTCTATAAGACCTGAATATAAGTAAGCCTCAATTCCGAGAGACCTTGCTAGTTCAATATTCTCCTCTGAATCATCGAAATACAAGCACTCATCACCTTTAAGATCGTTTTCTTTCAATATGTTTTCGTATGCCCCAACCTCTGACTTCACAAATCCAGTTTCCCAGGAGAAATAAGCGCCGTCAAATATTTCATTGAGCCATGGGAAGTGCTCACGGTAATATTCCGTCCGCTCGGCGAAGTTATTGGAAAGGACAAGCAGTTTCATCCCTTTTCGTTTCAGCTCCTGAGCATATTCAATCAGTTCTGGAATTTCTTTCTCTGCACTAAACCAATAATTGTAAAATGCTTCTCTGTTCATATTGATTCCCCATTCTTGCAAGTATGGTTGCCAATAAGAATAACAATCTCTCGCACCAGGAAGCCTCACCTCTGCCATAATTTCTTTCAATGCAGGTAAAAACTTATCAGGAGAAACACCAAAGTCTGCCGCAAAACGATCGGACAGCTTGGTGCTCTGCACGAACACTCCGTTGAGATCGAAAATTATTGCCTTAATCACGCTTTTATCGTCAGTTTATTATTACTTTTGGATTAAATCTCCCATACAATGCCACGATAATGCTAACTTGCTTAGAAAGCAATAACTTGTTCGGTTTTTGTTCGTTATCCACAGTCCTTTGCTTCTGTTGGAGCTACAGACTTCAAGCATGAATCACGGCTAATTTTATACTAATATTCTAGTACTATCCACAGACTTTTCCACAGGATTATCAACAGCAATTCTCAAATTAAGAATTAGGAATGACTAACAAAATCCCAGATTGTAAAAATATTAATTTTCCAACCGGTCATTAGTTAGAAATTAGAAATTATTAATTTGGATTTTACCCCTCTACCCTTTTCTTCTCCAGATTGGCAAATCTCATTTGCGAAGGATTGAAGTAGAGTTCGACTTGGCCGATCGGACCGTTTCTGTGTTTGCGGATCAGGACCTCAGTGATCCCCTTCTTCTCTGTATCAGGATGATAATATTCTTCACGGTAAAGAAACATCACCATGTCGGCATCTTGCTCGATAGAGCCTGACTCACGAAGGTCAGAGAGCTGGGGACGCTTGTCATCACGATGTTCGACAGCACGAGAGAGTTGGGATAGAGCAATGATTGGAACGTTCAATTCACGAGCTAAGCCCTTGAGACCACGGGATATCTCAGAGATTTCTTGGACACGGTTCGCTTCGCCACCCCTACTTCGGCCAGACATCAGCTGCAAATAGTCGATTATTATTAATCCAAGTCCATGCTCCATTTGCAGGCGCCGTGCTTTGGCTCGAATTTCCATAATATTTCCACCCGGCGAATCATCGATGAAAATCGGGGCTTCATCCAATACCCCCATAGCATAGCCAATTTTTTGAAAATCATCATCGGCCAGGTTGCCGGTACGAAGTTTCCAGGAGTCAACACCGGATTGGGAAGCGAGTAAGCGCTCGATAAGCTGCTCTTTACTCATCTCCAAAGAAAAAACAGCGACGGGAATTTTTTCATCGATAGCAGCATTCTCAGCCAGATTCATTACAAACGATGTTTTACCCATAGAGGGACGGGCAGCCAGGATCAAGAGATCCGACTTCTGCCAGCCGGCCGTAAGGTTATCAAGATCCTTAAAACCGCTTGGAACACCGCGAAGAGCCCCTTTGTCTTTGTCCTGATGTATCCGGTCTATGCGTTCAAATGCTTCGGACAATATTGAACGAATTGGAATAAATTTATTAGACATTGAGCTCTGAGAGATGGAAAAAAGTGTCTGTTCGCTCTGATCTAGAATATCGGATATTTCACCATCTTCATCATAGCCAAGCTCAGTGATGCTTGCGCCGGCACTAATCAGGCGGCGCAATATTCCCTTGTCCCGGACTATTTTTGCGTAATGAACTATGTTGGCAGCAGAAGGGGTAGAGTTCACTATTTCAGCCAAATACCCAGCACCACCAATCTCGCGAAGCTTCCCTTGGTTTTCCAAAGTTTCAGAAAGAGTGACGATATCGACGGGCATACGCTTTTCAAAAAGAATCTCCATCGCTCCATAAATAATCCCATGACGCGAATCATAAAAATCATCCGGAGAAAGGGCGTCCGAAATTTTTACAAAGGCATCCTTGTCGAGCAAAATACCACCAAGAACTGATCGCTCTGCCTCAGTATTCTGCGGCGGAATCCGAACCCCGGCAAAAGCCTTCTTTTGAGCCGCTCTCGACTCTTCAGTTTTTTGACTACCCCTCGGCATAAGTCCTCCAGGACTTGCTTGTAGCTAATGGCTTATAGCTTCCAGCTGGTGATTAATGCTACTAGCTATCGACTATTAGCTATTAGCAATCAGTTATACACTATTCTATATCAAATATTTCCCCCACTGCCTCTTCCAGATTCACTGCTGTACCAACCGGCTTAACTGCCTTCTTTTTTCCATCGTCCAATTCGCAGACAATCCTGACTTTCCCATTCAAAACATCACTCGCCACCCTCTCCAAAATCTTGCAATTCTTAAGGTCTGATATTCTTTCTTTGTGAAATTGAAAACGTACTGCGAGCTTCAATGTATCACCCGACAAATCAGCTGGCTTGGCATCTCGAAGAAGTGCCGCCAAAGCGGCATTTTCCTCCTTGGTTTTACCAACAATTTTCTCCCAAAGGTCACTCGTCATTTCAAGTACCGCCACCTCAGCTGTTGGCTGCTCTTCCACCACAATTACGCTGTCCACCTCAGGCGCTACTTCAGGTACCACTTTATCTACTTTTTCAGGAATAACCGAAGGCGGATCTTCTGTTTTGGTAACAGGAGCCGAAGATGGTTTGGCCTGCAGATCAATCTTGCGAACTACCTCATGGCGATCTTCCGCTTCACCTGCGGTGGATTTTATTACAGCCACCTCAAGAGGTAGTAAAGGATACGACACCTCTTTA
>DAOOSE010000004.1:0-23048 GCA_035389625.1 bacterium | reverse complement strand
AGGTTTAGTACAAGGCGTTTGTCTTGCCGAACTTGGCAATGAAGTCGTTTGCATTGATATTGATAAAGCGAAAGTTGCAAAGCTTAAAGAGGGCAAATCGCCAATATATGAGCCTGGGATTGAGGAGTTAATTGCCAAAAATTTAAAGGCGGAACGCCTTGTCTTTGATACGAAGTTATCTTCTCATATGAAGGACAACGAGGTGATTTTTATCGCTGTCGGTACTCCTCCTGATGAGGATGGCAAGGCCGATCTCAAGTATGTTTTAGCGGCGGCCGAAGAGATAGGAAAAAATTTATCCGACTATCAAATAGTTGTGAACAAAAGCACTGTTCCAATCGGTACGGGAGAGTTGGTTAGGCAGGCGATAAAGAAGCATTACAAAGGCGACTTCGATGTAGTGTCAAACCCTGAGTTCCTGAAGGAAGGATCAGCCATTGATGACTTTATGCATCCGGATCGAATTGTTATCGGAGATGCCAATGGTTATGTCGCTGCAAAGAAGGTTGCCAAGTTGTACGAAGTATTGGAAGCTCCGATTGTTATCACTAACCTCGAGACAGCAGAGATGATAAAGTATGCCTCGAACTCTTTTTTGGCAACCCAAATTTCATTTATTAATTCAATTGCTGCTGTTTGTGAGAGAGTTGGTGCCGATGTAGTCGAAGTCGCCAAAGGGATGAAGCTTGATTCCCGCATCGGACAGAAAGCTTTTCTTAATGCTGGTTTAGGGTATGGTGGGTCGTGCTTCCCGAAAGATGTTGAAGCAATGATCCAAATTGCGAGCGAAAATGACGTGAATTTTACGATACTTGAACAAGTAGAATCTACCAACAAATCTCAGCGCCAGAAGATGATTTTGCGGCTCAAGGAACGCTTTGGAAAGCTTTCCGGTAAACGGTTTGCCCTTTGGGGAATTGCCTTTAAACCAATGACCGATGACATTAGGGAAGCGCCCTCCGTCACAATCATTGAGAGTCTTTTGAATTCAGGAGCCGAGGTTGTCGCCTTTGACCCGGTGGCGGCTGAAAATGCTAAAAAAGTCTTTCCTCAATTAAAAACTGCCAAGACAGCACTCGAGGCCTGCAAAGACGCCGATGCTCTGATAGTTGTCACAGAGTGGAATGAATTCAAACAGCTTAACTTAGATAAGGTTAAAAAAGCTTTAAAGTGTCCGATTGTCTTTGACGGACGCAATGTTTGGGAGCCCCAGATAATGCTAGAGAAGGGCTTTGAATATTATCCGATTGGACGGACCAGAACGGTATGGCGGTAATTACCTACTACTAAATTACGAATG
Organism: bacterium; assembly: GCA_035389625.1. Lineage (GTDB taxonomy): Bacteria > Patescibacteriota > UBA1384 > XYA2-FULL-43-10 > 1-14-0-10-43-13 > DAOOSE01. The sequence goes on along the minus strand of DAOOSE010000004.1, from coordinate 21,748 downwards.
GCTGCACGAAATTACAAATATTACAAATCAGCCAGTCGGTGGAACAAATTGGTAATTACGTAAAATTCGTACTTTCGTGGGGTTATTTGTAATTTTGTAGGAGTGTGATGAAAAAAGTACGCAAAGCGGTGATCCCGGCGGCGGGACTCGGGACACGTTTTTTACCAGCAACTATCGCACAGCCAAAGGAGATGTTGGTCGTTGTTGATAAGCCTGTAATTCAATATGTTGTTGAGGAGGCGGTGGCTTCTGGTATAGAGGAAATCCTGATCGTTACCGGTCGCAACAAAAGAGCGGTCGAAGATCATTTTGATCCTCCTTTTGAGCTGGAAGATGCTCTTTTAAAGAAAAACAAAGTTGAACTCCTGGAATCAATTGAAAAAATATCAAAACTTGCTCATCTTCATTATGTCAGGCAAAAGAAGCAATTGGGGCTTGCAGACGCAATCTACCAGGCCAAGTATTTTATAGGGGATGAGCCATTTGTCGTGCTCCTTGGAGATACAATCATTTCCTCTAATAACGGTTCGACTTGCGTTGCAGATATGATGAAGATTTATGATTTAACTGGTAAGTCCGTTGTGGCTACCGAATTCGTGCCTGAAGGAAAAGATATCTCCCGGTACGGGGTTGTCAAACCAAAAAAGGGAGAAGCTCCAAAGGGTTGTCCCGAGTGTTATGAGCTTGAAGATCTAATAGAGAAGCCGGAGCCCGGTACAGAGCCGTCCCGTATGGCGGTAGCTTCAAGATATATTTTCGATCCGGCTATCTTTGACTACATTGAGAAAACGGAGCCGGGCAAAGGGGGCGAGATACAAATTACAGACTCAATGAGAATGTTGTGCAAGGATGTCGGACTCTATTCCTATCCTTTAAATGGTAAGCGTTATGATATTGGAAATAAAGTTGATTATATTAAGACAAATATTGAGTTTGCTCTGTTAGCAAATGAGACGAAGGGAGAAATCAAAGGGTATATCTCTGACTTGGCATCAAAGCTGGGTTGAGAAAATATTATTTGGAACGCGAGACAGTATCCTTTAGCAGTTTTCCATGCATAGACTCTTTTAATCTTTAAGCAGGTTTGGTAATCTAGCAATAATGAATAAAGTGCCAACAGTTTCAATTATTATTCCGGTAAAAAAGATAAATGATTATATTCGGGAATCAGTCCCGAAGATTTTAGAGCTGGATTATCCGGAGTATGAGATATTGATTTTTCCCGATGATGAGGACAAGCAGCACTCTTGGCCGAAGACTCGCATTATTCCCTCAGGCAAGGTTGGACCTGCTGAGAAGAGGGACCTGGCTCTAAAATATGCAAAAGGAGAGATCTTCGCTTTTTTAGATGATGATGCCTATCCTCGTTCAGACTGGTTAAGAATGGTAGTCAAGCATATATCGAATCGAACGGTGGCCGTTGGGGGACCAGCGCTGACACCGTCTCATGATGATGTTCTGCAAAAAACTTCTGGTGCTGTTTTTGAGTCTTTTCTGGGAGCTGGCGGTGCTAGAGATCGTTATCTACCGATTGGTAAGTCAAAAAAAATTTTTGATTGGCCAACGGTAAATTTTTCCGTCAAACGAAGCGCCCTGGAGGAGATTGGTGGGTTTGATAGCACTTTTTGGCCTGGTGAGGATACCAAGTTATGCCTTGATCTGGTAAAAGCCGGCTACGATATTATTTATGAGCCGAAAGCGATTGTTTATCATCACCGACGAAGTAATTTGTTAAGGCATTTCGTCCAAATTGGAAACTATGCCCTTCACCGGGGACACTTTGCTAGAATATATCCAGAAACATCACGAAAACCTTTTTATTTTGTGCCCGCACTCTTTGTTTTATACTTAATATTCTTGCTCTGCTCCTTCTGGGTGGTCAATCCGCTTTTACAGCAATTGTTTGCCATTCCAGCGTATCTTTATATTGCCGGTCTCTTTATTGACGCTCTTATTGTCGCTTGGCGATGGAAAAATCTTTTAGTTGGACTTTTAACAATCCCGATGATATTATTGACACACGTTTGGTATGGGATCCGGTTTGTTCAAGGGCTACTAACAAAAAGCATGAAGCATTAAGCGTTTTGGGAGAGATAGACGATGAAAAAGATAGCATTCGTTACTGGGATTTTAGGTCAAGATGGTCCCTATCTCGCTAAATTATTACTTGAGAAAGACTATCAGGTATTTGGCTTGATTCGCAGGTATTCGAAAGTGAATTTTGATAACACTGATTATCTGGGAATCACCGACAGGATAGAATTCGTTTCCGGAGACATGACAGATGAGGGATCATTGACGAACCTGGTCAAATGTATTTCTCCTTCAGAAATTTACAATTTGGCTGCACAATCCTTTGTTGGAGCTTCATGGGATCAAGCAAAGCTGACCACGGAGGCAAACTCGTTAGGCGTACTCTACCTCCTGAACGCGATTAAAAATCACGCTCCTACGGCCAGATTTTATCAGGCATCAACCAGTGAGATGTTTGGAAACAGTCATGAAAATGGGATTCAGACGGAGAACACGCCTTTCCACCCTCGAAGTCCTTATGCAATCGCCAAACTTTATGCTTACTGGATCTCGATCAATTATCGTGAGAGCTACGGTATGTATTGTGCAAACGGTATCCTTTTTAACCACGAGTCACCTTTAAGAGGAGTGGAGTTCGTAACTAGAAAAATTACTGATGGGGTAGCGCGAATAAAATACGGATTGAGTAATGAGATTAGGCTTGGCAACACAGACAGTAAACGCGATTGGGGCTTTGCCGGCGACTATGTTAGAGCAATGTGGTTGATGCTTCAGCAGGATAAACCAGACAACTATATCGTATCAACCGGAGAAACTCACTCGATTAAAGACTTTCTCGCTCTTGCTTTTAAGTATGCAGGAATCAAAGATTGGGAGAAGTATATTAAAATTGATCCGGCATTCAAGCGGCCGGCAGAATTATTTACCTTGCAGGGCAAGTCGGATAAAGCGCGCAGGGAGTTGGGCTGGAAACCGGAGGTTAAATTTGACCAGTTAGTGAAAATGATGGTCGAGGCTGATCTTAAACGTGTCAAGGCGGAAGCTTCGATGAAAAAAATGAAAGCAAGAAAAGCATAGCGACCCTAAGTAGCCGTTCGAGTTGGTTTGGTTTATAAAACGGAGGGCTACTCAAAAATCGATAATTTTTAATAGAGGTTTTTAATGGAGAAGATAAGTCATATAAAGAAACCAACTGAAGAGCAAATATCAAAGAATGCTGAATTTAAAGTAGCGATCTCTTACCCGCCGATGCCTGACGAGAAAGGTACTCCCTGTCTTGGCCAGAACCGTCAGTTTCAATGGTTTAATAATCCAACCTATATTTATCCGATGGTGCCCTCATATGCAGCTTCTTTAATGAAAGAGCAGGGTTTTGATGTGATGTGGGATGACGGGATTGCCGAGGAGTTGACGCAGGAGGCTTGGCTAGAGCGGTTGAAGGAATTTAATCCCAACCTGATTGTCTTTGAGAGCAAAACTCCGGTAATCAAGCGCCACTGGAAAGTTATTGATGTAATCAAGAAAGAAATTCCCAAGGCAACGGTTGTTTTAATCGGTGATCATGTCACGGCTATGCCGGAAGAGTCAATGAAGAACTCTAAAGTGGACTATATTCTAACCGGCGGAGATTACGACTTTTTAATCCTAAACCTTGCCAACCATATCCTACACGGGGAAAAGTTGGAGCCGGGGATTTGGTATAGGGAGGAAGTAAAAACCAAAAGCCCAGACTCCAAAGCAAAAACTTTTGAGGTTAAGAATACTGGGCATTTCTTACTCAACCACGACCCCGACGAATTGCCGATGATTGACCGTGAGCTGACTAAGTGGCATCTTTATGCATATAAAAACGGCAATTACAAAAGAACTCCCGGTACATACACCTATGCGGCCAGAGATTGCTGGTGGGGCCAATGCACTTTTTGTTCTTGGACCACGATTTATCCCGGTAAAGATTACCGCAAGCGATCTGTTACAAAAATGCTGGATGAGGTCGGCATGCTGATCGAGAAATACCACGTTAAAGAAATTATGGATGACTCCGGTTCCTTCCCGATCGGGCCATGGCTTCGCGAATTCTGCGAGGGGATGATCGAACGGGGTTACAACAAGAAGGTCAAAATAGATTGTAACATGAGACTGCGGGCGCTTAACCAAGCCGAATACGAGCTCATGGGTAAGGCCGGTTTTCGCTTCATTCTTTACGGACTTGAGTCGGCTAATCAGAAAACCCTTGATCGAATCCATAAGAATTTGAAGGTCGAAGAGATCGAAAAAGGCGTTAGAATGGCCAAAAAGGGCGGACTTGAGCCACATATTACAACCATGATGGGTTATCCTTGGGAAACTAAGGAAGATGCCCAACGAACGATAGATTTGTCAAAAAAACTATTCGACAAGGGTTACGTCGACACATTGCAGGCAACGATTGTGATTCCTTATCCGGGGACGCCGCTTTTTAAAGAGTGCAAAGAAAACGGTTGGCTTACGACTGAGGACTGGGACGACTATGATCAGCGCATGGCGATCATGAAGTCGCCATTGACGGAAGACGACATCAAGGAATTGACCCAGGGATTGTATAAATCTTTTGTCACCCCTAAATTCATTATGCGCAAAGTTCTCTCGATTCGAAACTGGAGCGATGTAAAATTTATTTTTAGGGCAGGTGGAAAAGTTCTTGGCCATTTAATGGATTTTTCAACGAAAAATAAAGTCGAGAAAACAGAGCACCAAGCCTAAGCACCTATTAGTCTTATAGTTCGAAATAACGGTTGAGATAAGAGCGGTACATCGAGCCAATGTTTGAAATTTAGGATTTAGCTATTTTGTCCTTTATATGAGCGAAAAACTACCAAAAATATCTATCTGTTTGCCAACCTATAACAATGCTACCACACTCCCAGAGTGCCTGGAACGGATTGCGAGTCAGAATTATCCTAAAAACTTAATAGAGATCTTAGTGATTGACGGTGGCTCTAGTGACGAAACACTAAATATTTGTAGGGAATATACCGATCTTATCTTTGAGAATCCGTTCAGGGTTGAGGAGAAAGGGCGGGTTATCGGGATTGAGCATGCTAAAGGCGACGTGGTTGGTTTTGTTGATGCTGATAATTTCCTGGAAGGAAAAGATTTTTTTCGAAAGATATCAAAACCTTTCATGGAGAATCCTGAAGTTGTCTTTGTCCAGCCACGATTTTATACCACGTCGAAAGGGGACGATCTGATCACGAGATATATTGCGGCAATCGGAGGCGATGATCCATTGTCGTATTACCTTGGGGTTTATGATCATCACTCGTATATCAACGGTAAGTGGAGTGGTTCAACTGTCATGGCAATAGCGAAGGAGCGGCAATATACTTTATACTCTCTGAAAAACATTCAAGACATGCCTCCGTTTGGTGCAAACGGGTGTTTTATCAGCCGTTCGTGTTTGGATAAGGTTAAACACGATCCTTTTCTGCACACCGATGTGGTTTTTCGTCTTCTGAAACAAAAAAATCTTTTTGCTATCGCCGAGGCTGGCCTAAAGCACAAACAAAACGGTTCTGTTCGAGGATTTCTAATGAAAAAATTACGGAGAGCGTCCAGGAACTACGATGAGCTGGAAAGAGAGTTCTTTTTTCATTTGCGCAAGAGAAATCTTTTACTGTTCTTCTTGTGCTGTATCTTTATTATTCCCTTGGTTATCGACTCCATCAGGGGCTTCATCCGTCGTCCCGGAAGTGTCTGGTTTTGGCACCCCATTATTACAGAGCTAACGTTTTTAACTTACATTTATGGAGTTGCAAAGCGCCGATGGCAAAGCATCTCAAAGTCATCATCCTAGCAAACGCTTTTTACAATGGTGGAAAGAACTTTTGGGGAGGAGGAGATTCTCGCTGTTTTAATATTATCAATCGTTTTCCCGAAGATCGTTTTGTTTTTTGTGTCATGTCAAATCATGATGGTATAAGAGTTTATAGCCGAAACATTAAGCACAAATTTGAAAAAATTCTACAGTCATCATTATTTGGTAATCTGTACCTAGATTACGCCTGGAGATCTTTATCTGGAACATTCCGGCTCTGGCGGTCTTTAAAATTACCACTCAAAGAGAAAGTGCTCATATACAGTACATCAGATTTTTTTCCAGATGTTTTGCCGCCATTTTTTTTGAAGAATAAAAATCGACGATGGATTCAGGTAATTCATCATCTCTACCCTGATCCCAGGAAGAGAGAGGGTAGTTATTTTCGAAATTTTATCGCATACTGGCTCCAAAAATTTTCTTTTTTTCTAATTAAGAAAAGGGCTGACAAAATCGTAGTCGTTAACCCGTTGGTAAAAGAAGCTTTAATCAATTTTGGTATCGAGGAAAAACGTATCCTTTCTTCGTCAAACGGTATTGATCTAAATTATTTTCATCAAATCAAACCAAACAAAAAATATGATGGTTTATTTCTGGGCAGGTTAAATCGAAGCAAAGGAGTATTTGATTTGCCAGAAATTTGGAAACATGTATGCGAGAAGGTGCCCAAGGCTAAGCTTGCAGTTTTGGGTGAGGGAGATGATAATATGGTTAAGGCACTTAAAAAAAAGATTGCCGAGGGTGGTCTTACTGACCGGATAGATATTTTAGGTTTTATGGAAAACGATGAAGCGTTTTCATTGCTAAAAGGAAGTAAGTTATTTATTTTTCCCAGTCATGAAGAAGGTTTCGGTATTGTTCTGGCAGAGGCTGGAGCTTGCAATGTGCCGGCAGTGGCATGGAATTTACCGGTCTATAAAGCTGTTTTTGGTAGTTCTATTTGTACAGCAAGAAGAGACTCTTTCGAGGAATTTGCCAACATTGCTATAACATTATTGCTGGATGAAGTTAGGCGGAGCGAGGTTGGAAATAAAGTGGCACAATTTATAACTCGCTACTCTTGGGATGAGGTGGCAAACGTGGAAAGAAGTATGATGATGAATCTTTTGCTTCCTTGACTAGTGCAGGCTCACTTTGTATGATGTTTTTAAGAGAAAGAATCGAATCTATCAGTTGTAAGAGGAGTATTGCGTGAACCTTCAAGGACTTATTAGGGAGATACCTGACTTTCCAAAAACCGGAATCAGCTTTAAGGATATTACCCCCCTTCTTGAGAATGCCGAAGCTTTTAAATCAGCAATTGACTCACTCTCGGCCCCATATCTGGATAAAGAAATTGACAGAGTTGTAGGTATTGACGCAAGAGGATTCCTTCTTGCCGCCCCGGTTGCTTACAGGCTAAGCGCCGGTCTTTCTATTGTGAGAAAGAAAGGCAAACTTCCTTCTCAAACTATCAGCGCTGATTACAGCCTTGAATATGCGGAAAATGTAATTGAGATGCATAATGATACGATTAAGCGTGGAGAGAGAGTGGTCTTGGTTGACGACGTGTTGGCAACCGGAGGTACGGCTGCCGCGGCTATTAAGCTGATCAATCAGCTCGGAGGTAATTTACTGGGCGCCTCCTTTTTAATTCAACTTGATTACCTTAATGGGAAATCAAAACTTGACGGAGTGCAAACCTGTTCTTTAATTAACTATTTTTCGGAGTAGAAAGGCAGGATATGGCCAACACTGCAGATTTTGGGGTTTTTGGTGGTTCGGGTTTTTATGATCTTCTAAAAAATCCTGAAACTATAACTGTAAAAACACCCTTTGGTCCAACCTCAGATAAAATAACACAGGGCGAAATCAGTGGGAAAAGGGTAGCGTTTCTGCCGCGTCACGGAGTTGGTCACAAGCACCCTCCGCACAAAATTCCCTACAAGGCCAACCTATTTGCTTTCAAGAAGTTGGGGGTCAAGTATATAATTGCTCCTTGTGCTTGTGGCTCTCTTCAGCCTGAGATAAAGCCAGGTGATTTTCTTGTCTGTGACCAGTTTGTCAACTTTACTCACGGAAGAGATAACACTTACTTTCATGGTCCGGAGGTTGTTCATACCTCGATGGCAGATCCTTATTGCCCACAACTGAGTGAAGCTGTTATTGGGGCAGCCAAACGCTTAAAGATCAAAATATGGCCAAAGGGGACTGTTGTAGTAATCGAAGGGCCTCGCTTCTCTAGTCGGGCGGAGTCGCAATTTTTTACCAAGATGGGGTGGGAAGTTGTCAACATGACAGCATTTCCTGAGTGTGTGTTGGCGCGAGAGTTGGGAATGTGTTATCTGAACATTGCGCTTGTGACCGATAATGACGCCGGTCTACTGGGTGAAAATGGAATCAAGCCGGTTAATTTTGATCAGGTTTTAGCAGTGATGGAAGACAATAACGACCGGGTTAAAAAACTGATTTTTGAATTAATTAACAGTTTCAATGTTAAGCAAAGTTGTTCTTGTGCAGTTATGACTCCGGAGGCGGAGAGATTGATTGCTCAAGGATAAGCAAAAAGGCTACGATGAAGATTGGAATGATTTCAACCTATCCTGCTGAAGGTGCACGGCATGATTACCAGGGTGGCGTTGCTGCTTATACAAAAAATCTGGTACATGCGATTGCTGGCAACCAACCACAACACGATATCATTGTTATTGCTAACCAGATCAAGGGCAAATGTGTTTACCGGGAAACCGACAATGTTAAGGTAATCCGCTGCTGGCACAAAGGGTTGCGTTTTTATAAAGAAATTTTAGCAACAGCCAGAAAAGAGAATCTTGATGTGGTTCATTTGCACCAGGAATTGAGGCTATATGGCGAGATTTATACCTCTTTTGTTCTTCTTTATCTGCTCTGGCGCTTGAGACGACAAGGAGTTAAAACCGTCATAACGATTCACGGTATAGTTGCCAAAAAATTGATTAATGCTAAGTTTATAAAGGAGAACAATACTTCTTTCCCGCCCTTTGTCGTAAGGGCAGGCTTCCATATAATTTTTTGTGGAATGTGTCGGCTGGCTGATCAAATCATTGTCCACGAAAATTTCTTTCGTGAGGTTTTGATTAGTGATTACAAGGCAAAGCCGAGCAAGGTTGATGTTGTTAATCTTGGTGTCGAGGATCTGGTGCCGGTTTTAACTTGTGAACAAGCTCGCAAGAAACTCAAGATAAAGAAAAAGAGAGTAATTCTTTTCTTTGGGTATGTAACCAGCTATAAATCACCTGAGCTTCTTCTTCGCGCCTTTGAACAATATATCAAGCAGGACAAAGACTGTCTATTGATTATTGCTGGAGGCAAACACCCGGGTCTCATGGATGAACGTAAGTATCTCAATCGGTATCATGCGCTGCAAAGGCACGCACGCCGGATTGGGAGGGAAAATGTCTGGTGGTATGGTTTCGTTCCAGAGGATGAGATAGAAGAGGTGATAATGGCTGCCGACCTTCTTGTTTTTCCTTACACAGTTGCTCTTTCGACCAGTGCTCCACTTTCACTCGCTCTTTCCTACCAGAAACCTTTCCTTCTCTCTGAACAGATAGGAACTCTTTTCTCTGAAAAGTCGATTGTTTTTAAAAGCGACCAGGAAGATTTAACAAGGGCAATTAAACAATTTTTTAATCGAAAAGATTGTTTCTCAGCGTTTGTTTCTAAAGTAAGAGAGGAGAGGTTACTAAAAAATATTGCTGCAAAGACCAGTAAGCTGTATATTAAGTTAATCAATCATAGTGCTTGGTAGGCAAAGTTGGTTTAATAAATATCTAGCAACATAGAAAGGAAAGTTATTATGGCAAAAGAAGGAAAAGTAAAGAGTCAGATTCTTCCTGGTGGTGGTTTGGTTGCAACACAGCATTTGTTCGGTAAATCCTATATCTGGAAATGGATCTTTCGAATTGCTTTCGCTTACAGGAGAACCATTTTTTATTTGTTGCGTAAACGGGGACTTAAGGCAACCTTGAACTTTTTATATGTCAAAATTTTTGTACCTACCGGAGAGGGTTCGGGAGGGGCGATTTATTTCTTAATTGGCTGGTTGATCAGGCGCTTTCCCCGAATTGCTCCCTACCCTCGATATATCGAGATGGAGATGACGACTATTTGCAACAAAAAATGTGTTATTTGTGAGCACACTTACTGGAAACCGAAGGATCAGGAGTACCGACATCTAACTCTGGCAGAGTTCAAAAAGTATATTGACGAGTTTCCTAAGCTGAAGTGGGTAAACTTGACTGGCGAAGGTTCGGCTTTTCTTAATCCAGACTATGTCGAAATGCTTCGTTACCTCAAGTCAAAAAAGGTGCCAATTTTTCTGGTTGACCACTTTGGCGATATCAAGAAGGAAACAATCGAAGAGTTGGTGCGGATTGGTATCGATGGTATCTACTTTTCCGTCGATGGTGCGACAAAAGAGACCTATGAAAAGATTAAGGTTGGTTGCAACTTTGACAAGGTGACTGAAAACCTCAAGTATCTAGTCGAGATGAAGAAAAAGTACAAGACGCCGATTCCAGAGATGTGTTTCCGCTTTGTTATCACCAAAGATAACTATCAGGATATTCCTGCCTATGTTGACTATGTTTATTCAATTGGTGACCGGAAAGAGTTAGGCGATGGTACCAGAATTGATTTTTGTGGTTTGCTTGCCTTTCCTGAAATTGCGCACTACAACTTGAAAAAGATGCCGCCTGAAATCCTGGAGAAATTGGTTGAGAAGCAGAAGAAATACGATGCTTTCGTTCTTTTTGCCCATGCTGAATCAACTGGGGTTGAGAATGTTCCGATTGATTGTTGTATTAATTGGATGGAGCCCTACATTATGATGGGTGGTTATGTCCAGCCTTGTTGTGCTGTAATGATGTCTAATAAACGTCCCTGGCTTCGGGAGCACGCACTTGGGAACATCAACGAACAAAGTGTAAAAGAAATCTGGAACTCCGACCGCTACCGCAAGCTACGCGCATCTGTTAATAATCCCAAGGCGCCGGTACCTCTCATGTGTGCTGATTGTAGGGCTTTCTCCACGAAGGAAAGAATTAAGAAATATGGTATCGACAAGAGTCTTTAGAAATCGTTAAAGAATTCTTCCCCTATGAAAATACTGCTGGTTCATCCGCATTTAAATTTCTATGGTGGTGCTGAACTTGTAGTTGACAAGCTTTCCCAATATCTGCTTAGGAACGGTCATGAGTGTGTTGTTGCCACTCTTTCCGTCTCACCAGAGATGAGAAAACGTCTCTCCGGGTTGGAGTTTATCACTTCCAAGAGAAGTTTTAGTGATGGACCCAAAAGTACGTCCCTAAAAGGCGCTCTAAGCTTGTTTGGCGAGATTTTCGAGCTAAGACGACTAATAAAGGCGGCGGCAAGAAATTTTGATGTGATCAATGTTCATAACTTTCCCACTACTTGGGCGGCGGCCGGAGTGGGAAAACCCGTCATCTGGATGTGCAATGAGCCGCCGGATCTCTGGAATAATCCCAACCCTGGTCTTGCTCTTAAAATTATCAGAGTAGTTGGTGGTTTTGTTGATCGGTTGATTGTGCGACGTTTTATCGTAACATCAGTTGTCGCTGATGAAAATAACGGGGCGAATTTTGAGAAGAGATACGGAAAAGTGCCTGCTATCGATAATTATGGCATCGATTATGCCTTTTTTTCCCAAGGCAAGAAGAATGAATCGCTGATCAAGAAATACGGTCTTAGCGATAAATTTGTTCTGATTCAAGTCGGAATGTTGACCGAGCCCAAAAATCAGCTTGATACGCTCAAGGCCTTTTTGAGTGTTTCAAAGAAGGTTCCCAGGGCAGTGCTGGTCTTAGCCGGCAAAGGTGGAACGGACTACGAGCAGAAGCTGATTTCTTTTATTGAATCGAATAATATCTCAGACCGGGTTATTTTCACCGGCCAGGTTGACCAGGGTGTGGTTCGCGACCTATATGCCAGCGCCGATCTGGCTCTCTTCCCGGTCAAAACCCAGGGCGGCTGGCTCTCGCCCTTCGAGGCACTCTCTGCCGGTGTTCCTGTTGTAGTCTACCCGACTATGGGGGCAGCTGCTGTGATAGAAAAAAACAAACTTGGAACAGTGTCACCTGATCTTGCTAAGGCAATCATGATAAATTACCGTGACCGAAAAGCCGCAAGAGAGAGGGCCAGACAATCACAGATTTGGATTAGGGATAATTTGATCTGGGATAACTTTGGCGGCAGAATGGTTGATGTCTTTCGATGTTTGTGGCTTGTGAGAGACTGAAGCATTCTGACAAAAATCGTTTTTGTAATTTCACTCTTAAGGGGCTTGAGATTATGGCATATTGGCTTCGGTTAATGAAACAGATGCTTTTCAGGGAATGGTTCTTGTTAACTCTCTTTTATTTGTTGCTCGGGATAGGGATTTTTCATAATCTACTTCAGCCAGGAGTTTGGAATTTTGGCGATTCAATGTTTCCCTCATTGCCCCAGGAGTTAGTCAACCTTTCGGATTTCACCAAAACCACCTGGTGGGATTTTGAGTTTTTAGGGTACGTGACGATAGTTGAGGGAATACCAAGAACTAGTTTTCTTCTCACTTTGAAGATACTGTACTTAATTTTTTCTAATCCATCTACGGTACAATTTGTCTGGTGGGTATTACTTTACATCTCGACTGGTTGGTCGATGTTTCTATTAGCTAAAGATTTGCTTGGGAATAAGAAGGCCGCCTTCCTGTCTTCTTTGATTTATCTTCTTTCTCCTTGGTTTTTTGACCGAAGCTCCCACTTCCTGATTCTCCAGGCATATGCAGTCATTCCTCTTCTTTGTCTCTTCTTTTTGCGATTGTTGACAACTTTGAATTGGAAATATGCTACCTACTGTGCCTTTGTGGTGTTTTTTATCATTCAGTCTCATCACTACCTGCTGATTAGTGTCTTAATACTTTCAACCTTACTAATATTTTCTTTATTAAACGACCCAAAACTTAAAACTATTATTCCAAAGCTAAAATATTCTTCTTTGGCGTTTGTTTTTTCTTTTTTATTGACAGGGTTCTATTCTTTTCCTCTTGTTGCCTGGCTTCTTAGTCAAGACAATGCTATCAGCCGGGCAGTTGACTATTCCTCAATGAATTTACCGGGATTGCACTGGGGGAGGTTTGGAACACTTCTGAATTCCGTTAGATTTCTTGGGTTTCATTCATCAATATTCTCAAATATTGAAAATTTTCTTTGGAAAATTGCTTCCTTCGTGGCACCCACCTTCGTGCTTTTATCATTTGTCGCTCTTGTGCTGTGGCTTGTCCGTAGAAAAAAAGGGAAGGACAATATGGTGTCCCTGTTGCCATTTTATGTAATTTATATCATTGGCGTACTTCTTTCCTCTGCTGCTACCCTTTGGCAAGGGAAATTATTAAGACTGGTTTCCTTCCTGCCTTCATCAATTGATCCTAATTATAATGTTCTAATCGTTTGTTTTTCCTCCGCTGTCTTGGCAGGATCGGGATATATTCTTTTATCCAATGGTCTAAACTCCCTAACCAGGCAAGCCAAAAAACTTGAAGTCGCCATCCTTGTTTTAATTTTCGCCTCCCTGCTTTTCGTAATAAAACCAGTAATTGAGTGGAAAAATAACATCTTTAATCAGGTAGAATTTCCTGCTGACTACCAAGAGGTTGCCAAAATTGTGAACAGCTCTCCGATTTCTAGTAGAATTATGATCTTGCCGGCATTGCCCTCGCTTCAGCATAATTGGTCTTCATATGTGATGATCTCGGCTGAGGGGTACATCTTTAATAAACCCAGTTTTGGGAAATATATGAACGAATTAACAGTACCCTCAAGCCTCAATTTTTTGGAGTCGTTCCCGCTCCTCTTCCCAGGGACGCAATCTTCCAATGCCGTGCTTGGACTTACCAATACAGAATATATTTTGCTTATGAAAGATATCGCAGACCAGTCAAAAAACATTCTGGAGATCGAGCAGAAGCTCGACAAAATTCCGACTTTAAAAAAGGATTACTCCTCCGAGCTGCTCTCACTTTACAAGCTAGAAGGGGGCTTTGTTCCCAAAATCTATATTCCCAAATCTCTTCAAATATTTGAATCAAACTTGGCTTCCTCTATCCCTTTTCTTGCCGATAAGCGGGACAACAGGGTGCTATTTTGCTTTGCGAGTGCGGATTCATCATGTGCCAACATCTCTCCTTCGGAGGAGGGAAAGCTGCCAAAGGTAATATTTACCAAAATTAATTCGACCAAGTACAAGGTAAGAATTGAACAGAGTGATGGCCGACCATTCCCCCTCGTTTTTTCCGAAAGCTTTCATTGCTTTTGGAAGATATATCCTTCCTCAAAAAATGAACTTACTAGCGGTAGCGGCACAGAATTTTACGGGGGTGGGATAATAGAGGAATCTTCGAAAAAGAATCGAGGGAAAATTGACTTGTTTGAGTCTCTTTTTATGAAGCCCATACCAGAAGATCGTCACTTCATTGCCAATGGCTATGCCAACGCTTGGATGATTAATCCAAATGATTTTGGGGGCAAATCAAAATATGAGATGGTAATTGAATTCTGGCCCCAGCGGTTTTATCACTTAGGAGTGATAGCCTCAATTCTAACTATTTTCAGCATAGCATATTGGTTTTTTGTAAGAAGAAAGAGAGTAAGGGTCTTGCTTAAATAAAGCGTTGTAAATAACAGCGCTAGTCTGAACCAAAAGTCTTGTGCCATCCTCTTGATTTTTGGCTTATTTAGCTTTAACCTAAGAATATGTAATTAAGCACACAGAGGGTTTTCATGAAAGTACTCGTTACAGGGGGTTGCGGCTTTGCTGGAACACACACTTGTGAATACTATGCCAAAAAGGGCGCCAAGGTCATTGCTTACGATACCTTGACCAAATTTGAGCTCCGACGTACGGGCTATTCTACAGAGGCGGCTCGTTTTTATAATGTTGACTATCTCAAAAGCTTGGGTGTCGAGATCGTCAAAGAGGATATTCGGGACAAGTCTATGCTGGAAAAGCATGCCAAGGATGCTGATTTCATCGTCCACACTGCCGCACAGCCGGCCATGACCATCTCCTGGGAGGAGCCGGAGCTTGATTTTACCACTAACGTTGTTGGCACTTTTAACGTTCTAGAGATTGTTCGCAAATATAAAATGCCAATGGTGTCCTGTGCTACAGGCCATTGTTATGGCAATAAGATCAATGACGAGGTTACCGAGGAAGAGACTCGCTACACCAGAAAACCCTTGGGTATTGATGAGAATCACCGCACCGCTGAGGGGATTCTGGCCCCGCTCCATGCTTCAAAGTGCTCTGCTGATCTTTATGTTCAAACTTACATCGATACGTATAAGTTGCCGCTTGCCTCGTTCCGTCTAACAGGGCTTTACGGGCCACGCCAGTTTGGTGGTGAAGACCATGGCTGGGTAGCAAACTTTGTTATTCGCTCAGTAATGGGTTATCCATTGACTGTCTTTGGAAACGGCAAACAGACTCGGGATATCCTGTATATTGGCGATTTGGTCCAGGCCTTTGAGACTTTTCGGAAAAATCCTAAGTCTGGCATTTATAATGTTGGTGGTAATACTAAAACGATGATTTCCCTGGTTGAGTGCATTCATCTCATCGAGGATATTCTGGGCAAGAAGGTTCCGGTCAAGTTTGAGCCATCGCGTCATGGTGATTTGATTTACTTTGTCTGTGACACAACCAAGGCGAAACAAAACTTTGGATGGGAAGCAAAGACTTTACCAAAAGAGGGAGTGGGAAATCTAATTAGATGGGTGCAAGAGAATAAAGAATTATTTAAGGTATAGCCATGTCTACTGAAAAACAGATTAAAATTGGGGTGATTCCAGCTGGAGGGAAGGGTACCAGACTTGGGTTTCTCTCTGCACTTTTGCCCAAAACCTTGTGCCCTCTCTATGATCGACCGATTCTGCATTATGTCATTAACCAAATGGAGAATTTGGGGATCGAAGACATTTATGTTATCGTCCATGCGCGCAAAGAAGCGGTTTTCCAATATATCAAAATGATCGAGATCGACCTAAAGGCAAGAATTCACTTTATCGAGCAACCAACACTTGATGGAACTGCAAATGCAATTGCCTTGGCTGAGAAGTATACCAAGGACCAGCCGTTCATGGTTATATACGGAGATGATTGTACGGTGGCCAAAAGTCTTGATCCGATGGTTGGCCTTTTCTTTGAGAAAAATCCTGTTGTAGTTGAGGGAGCGGTTCAAGAGAGTGAAGTAAAAATTCTCCAGCAGACATGTTCTCTTAATCTTGAAGATGATGGGCGAATGATTGAAATTATTGAAAAGCCGGAACACCCCCCTTACCACGTCCGAGGTTGCGGCGTTTATCTCTTCAGTCCCAAAATATATGACTATATTCGCAAGACACCAGTTCATCCGGTTCGTCTTGAGAAGGAAATCACCTATACGATCAATAGCGCTGCCAAGGACGGAGAAGCTTATGCCTTTACAATCGAAGGCTCAAACGTGAATATCAACGATTACAACGAATTACTCAAAGCCTCTCTTTTGGTTAAAGCGCAATCTCACCACTAAGATGCAATCAACGCGAGGGAAAATTCTGCATTTGGCAATCCCTGTCATTATATTGGGATTTTGCTCTCTTGTAGTACTAGGGTCGCTAATCCGGCCGGGCTATATTTTTTCTTATGATGGCCTTTATTTTTATCCCAGGATTGTTACCAAGCTTGCCTATCTGATCCCGAATCAGCGCTATTTCTTGCTCTTATTAGAGACTGTCTCTTCAATATTGCCAACCTGGTTAATTCAGCGCTTGATTTGGTTTTTTTCCCTCTGGCTTGGATCAGCGGGCTTTTTCTTTTTCTTTTATAGAAGAGGACTAACCCCGGGATTTTTAGCTGGTCTCTTTTTTATATTCAATCCCTTTGTGTATGAGAGATTGGTTATGGGTCAAACATTTATTATAATCGGGTTTGGTCTTTATGCTTGGGTTTTAATAACCCTACGTGCTTATCTCGAGCGCCAAAGGAGCTATTATCTGCTATTAGCTGGATTTTTGGCTGGTTTTTCGGTGATGCTTTTCCCTCATAGTTTAATTATTTTGATTTCACTTGCATTGATTTATCTTATTTTGCGGACACCAAAAGAGGGTTACTATCGACGTCTGCTATTTGCATTTTTTACTCTCGTTTTGGTTACTCTCACACTGAATGCCCACTGGATTTTTTCATCTTTGGGATCAGAAAATGCCAGCCTGGGAAAGTTAAGTGCCGGACTTGCTGACTCGGATTTCAATTTTTACTTCACCTCTGACGGACCGATGGATAATATTTGGATAAATGTTTTATCACTAAATGGTTTTTGGGCTGAACGGTCTGATTTTTTTCGTCATCAACTGGACTCTGATCTGACACGTGTTACCTCAGCAATAACCGCCCTGACTTTACTGGCATCTTTTGTACTTCTTGTTTTCCGGAGGGAGAGTAAGAAATTTGCATATCTGCTTGTTTGTAGTGTCGCGGCTATTACGATTTTAGCTATCGGCAGAGCGCACCCGATTACTTCTGAGATTACCTCTTTGATCTATGACTATCTTCCTTTTTATCGTGGCTTAAGAGAGCCACAGAAATGGGTAGCGCTATTAGTGCTGATTTACGCATTCTTATTCTCATATCTGGCACAATCCATAATGAAGACAAAACTGCTTTGGCTAAAGATTACTGCAACGATTTCACTTGCGACATTAATAATTATTAACTCCAACATAATGATCGGCGGCTTTAATCGTCAGCTAACCGTGAGTGATTTCCCGCAATCATGGTATGAAGCCGATATTTTGATCTCTAAACAGAATCCTGAGGCTAAAATATTGTTTTTGCCGTTCAAGTTCTATCTTCCTTTCTCTTTTGCGGGAAGGGAAATTATTAACCCCTCTCTTGGATTTTTTACAAACTTTGTTTACATTGGCAACGATATTGAAGCTGGTAATACCTACTACCAATATTATGATGAAGAATTGCAAATAATTGAAAAACAAGTACAATTGATACAAACGGGCGGTTGTATTGATGAGAATATTTTTCGTAAATTAAAAATCAGTCATGTGTTTTTGACAAAGGAAGGACAGTGGCATCCTTATATGTCTCTTGGTAGATGTCCCAACATAGAGCTTGTCCGCGACTATAGTGATGCAGCTCTATTTTATCTGAAACCATGACGGCTTTTTGGAATTTTAAGCGGAAAATAGGTATGAAAAAAAAGATATTGGATAACTTTGGCGGAAGACAATTTCCCCTCGCCAAAATGATGAAATTAACTGTATCCGGCCAGAACCGTCCACTCAAGCTTTTTAAAGCAAAATTTCGTGAAATCACTCGATATGACCTTCGGCTATCTAAAAATGGCTATGCCAGCATGCCCCATTCGATAGTATTTCAGCCGTCTTTCAGATGTAATTTGCGTTGCAAAGGATGTACGTTTTATGGCGAGAGTGGGATTTGCCTCTCCAGTGAGCGCAATATGAAGCAGAGTGAACTTTCTCTTTCGGAGGTGAGGGACTTTTTTACCGAAATTGCCCCCTCGGTCCCAGTAGTAATTTTTACCGGAGGAGAGCCGTTCATTAGAAAAGATACGATCGATATGATTGAATTTGCGAAGTCAAAGAAGATGTTTTGTTCTGTAATTACCAATGGCACACTTCTTGACGAAGGCATAATTCGTAGGTTGCTAAAAGCCAAACTTGATGTAATCATTTTTTCTATCGATGGAGTTGAAAATATCCATGATGATGTCAGGGGTGTTTCCGGAACTTATCGGCGCGTCATAAACAATCTCGAGCTGATTTCCAGACTCAAGAAGGAGATGGGAGTTGTGTACCCGCTGGTTCAAATCAATCATACGATTTTTGAACAAAATTACTCACGTATATCTGACTTTGCAGAACATATCAATTCTCTAAAAACGATTCATCCTGACATCTTAAGCTTTCACTATCCTATGTTTCTTTCCCATAAGCAGGCCTGTGTCCACCGAGCCGTAATTAAAAAGCGATTTGGGGTTGATTCCGATTGGATAATGGGTCAGGTGATATCAAGTATTAATATTGATCCAAAAATCTTGAAAGAACAAAAAGAAATTATCATGGCGGCGGAGAAGAGATATCCGTTTAAAGTGGTTTTTCAACCAAATTTAGGGGATCAGGCCGACGATTACTTTAAGGAAAATTATGAGCCGAAAGGAAAGATCTGTTACCGAACGTGGTGTCAACCATCGATTGAGCCTGATGGAAGAGTACAATTCTGTAGCGATGTGTATATTGGAAATGTAAAGGATAACTTTAAAAAAGTTTGGAACGGAGAGAAAGCAAGAGATTTTCGTCTTGTGCTAAAGAAAGGGCTTTTTCCCGGATGCAAGCGCTGTTGCTATTTAACATACTAATCAAGCTTTGATTTATATTGATTGGAGGGCAGTGAATAGATTTTCTAAAATTAACAGCACTGTTTTAGTTGGTCTATTTTATCTTCTGCTAGGTTTGGTGATTTTCCGTCATCTTGCAATAAATCCTGGTATTTGGAACCGGGGAGACATGATGTTTCCTATCAATAGTTTGGAGTTCTCCAAATGGATTGGATTGACCACGAACACTTGGTGGAATCAGGAATTTTTGGGCTTTGTTACCATTGTCGAAGGTCTTCCTCGCGCAAGTTATGTTTTAGTTCTGTGGCTGTTTAGCCTTTTGACAGATAATTTTTCCATGATACAGTTCCTCTGGTGGATTTTCATCTTCTCTGTTCTGGGACTCTCGATGTTTACACTCGGTCGTTACTTATTCAAGAATATTACTATCGGCTTCTTTGCTTCCCTTGTCTACGTACTAAACCCATGGGTGGTCGACCGATTCTTTCACGTTCTTATTATACAAGCCTATGCCTTTATCCCTCTTCTGATTTTTTTCTTTCTTAAATTGATGGAAACGCACCAACTTCGTTATGCGTTTTATATTGCTCTAAGCGCTTTTTTCATCATTCCTTCTCATCACTACACACTCTTGTCAGCACTTGTAGTTACCCTTTTCTTTCTTGCGGAACTATACGGTACTCGCTCTAGGGAAGAGATGGTGCGCAAGATAAAAAGTTTGGGATTGGCGGTTGCTGTTGTGGTAGTTTTACTGGCGTTTTATGCGATTCCACTTGTAATCAGTATTTTCTCCGATGGTGGAGCATTTGGTAAGGCTCAGGACTTTTCACTGCTTACGCCAGGGCTTCACTGGGGACGCTACGGCACTATCCTTAACGTAATTAGGTTTTTAGGTTTCCACGAGTCAATCTTTGTCTTTAAGGGAGTATGGATCAAAACACTTGTGACTTATGCGATTCCGCTTCTGACTTTCCTCCCGATATTCTCACGAAGGTGGCGAACCATGATAATATCATCACGTTTTTATCTGCTTTACTTAATCTACATAACAGGGATAGTGTTAGCTGCCTCACCGACGATCTTTAAGAGCAAGCTCTTTAGTCTGATCTCTTACATGCCCACCTCCATTGATCCAAATTATTACATATTTCTGATAATCTTTAGTTCCTCTTTGCTGGGAGCATTTGGTTTTTGGATAATCTTGCTTCGCCTGAAGCGATTTAACACTTTTGTCGGTTATCTTTGGATTGCGGCTTTTTTTATAATTTTAGCAGTAGGCGTAAAAGAACTTTTTCTTTGGCGTCATCCGGCTTTTAAGGAAATCACTTACCCTAGTGAGTATCTCAGGGCGGCAGAAATAGCAAATGTTACACCGGTACCCGATCAACGGATTTTAGCTCTGCCGGAAAGCGCTGCAGCTCATCACAGTTGGGCACCATACCCTCAGATCAACTCTGATGGTTATCTTTTTGCTAAAACTAATTTTAGTCGTACTGCTATCGAATTGACTTCAGAGGCGACAACAAACTTTATTCGTAAACTGGTTTTGGCAGAAGCACAAAATAGTATAACATCAAAATTAACACCATTAATGAGGCTTGCTTCAGCCGATACAATTTTTCTTGTCAATGATGATAAAGTTGCAATCCAGGCTCCTGCTTATTCCAAATCTATATCAAAAAATCAAGATTTGCTTCCAATTATCAAGTCCGATTACATTGATTTTTATGCACTGAGGTCGGGTCTTTCTCTGCCGCATATCTATGTGGCAGATACAGTAGTTAATGCTTCTGGAGGAGCGGAAAGTTTAATTAAGGCGCTCCCGGAAGATGAGAAAAGCCGCCCGGCACTATACCTCTCTCGTCTTCAACCATCTCCGGTCCCTCTGGATTATGTTGGCAAAAGCAAATCAACAGCGACAGGTACTCTGCCCAAGCTTTCCTTCAGTCGAGTCAATCCAACTAAGTACAAAGTAAGGGTAACTGGTGCTGACGGCCCCTACACTCTTGTTTTTTCAGAAAGCTTCAATGATTCGTGGAGAGTGTACCAACAGTCCTCTGTGCCAAAAGAGGATGAATTGGTTACAGCCTCATACTTTGATGGGGAAGTGATTGAGGGAGAACATAGCGACTCCCTGATCCGTCAGAACATATTTGAGACTTTTTTTAAGAAGCCGTTACCAGAGAACAGCCATTTTCTCGTCAATGGATATGCTAATTCATGGCAAATTAACCCTGAAGATGTAGGAGGAGCCTCCGACTATGATCTTGTTATAGAATATATACCCCAGAAAACTTACTACGTAGGGTTGATTATCTCGTTTGTAGGCTTATTGGTTTTTGCAGTCGGTTTTTCTTTGCGCTATGTTTTAAGAAGTGGGAAGGCGCTACGCCAAAACTGGATCATCTTTGGCGTAGCGCCTTCCCACT
>DAOOSE010000003.1:0-24859 GCA_035389625.1 bacterium | reverse complement strand
ATCATCGAAAATGTCGAGAATTTCTCCGCCTCTTCGGGCTTTGAAACTCTCGTGTTCCCTTGACCAGACCACGAACACGGGAATCGGCATTAATGCCGACATAACCCCCGCCACCGCGGGATGAGTGATCATACCGATGCGCCCGGGCATTTCTAGCACCTGGCGCATAATGACAGTCTCGATGCCAGCAAGCTGGCATCGTTCCTCTGGATTAGCCATGTAGGCAACGAGAAACTCGTTGCCCAGAAGCTTCTCCAGAAAACCCTCAACGGTGACCGGATTAATGTGCCTGCCCGGCACTTCCTCCGGCCGAAGTTCTCGTGTTTTGGTTTCAGCAACCCTGCTAAAACCATCTCCCTCTGTCACCTTCTCTAGTAAGGTGTCTTTGCCGCTGCAAAGGTCCCCTACTACAAAAAAGAGTTTGCGACTGAGCAGCCGCCACTCCTTCTCGGAGAGTGACTCAGGGAGAAAACGGAGCATTTCAAAACAAGACGGTGCTCTCAGTTGTGCGTTGAAGAACGCACCCCTGACAGTCGTCTCTGCCTTGTTGCTCCAATACGACATCGCTGCACCCCCTTCCCCTTTGTAATAGGATGTCATATTTACATTCATCCTATAACAGAAAAAGTGCTTATTGTCTAGGTATTTAGCCATTATTTACTAAAATATCGAAGCTTTTTTGTAATAATTCACAAACAGCAGAGAGAGAGTAAACGATATGATTTATCTAATTATTAATTGAGAAACTCTAAAGGGAGGGGTGAAATTCGACTATGAATCGAGCCTGTTATAGTTGTGGAAATTCCATTATTACTGAAGTCAATATTGGCAACAAAAAACATTATTACTGTGCCAGTTGCGAAAAAACGCTTGAACGGTTTAGAACACTGGGAAATGAGGTGTTTGAAGAAAAGAGCGGTAAGGAGATCAAGCATGTTACCCTGGCGGTGGCAATTTTTAACAAACAGGGTCAAATACTTCTAGTAAAGCGACGCGTATGGCCCTATCTTTACGCACTACCTGCGGGTCACATGGAGCGCGGTGAAACACCAGAAGATGGAATAAAGAGAGAGATGATTGAAGAGCTCGGCTTAAATCTTTCTGGTCTTTCGCTTATCTACCACAAAACAATTCCGGATGAATGCCGCTATGGTGGCAACATCCATGAATGGTATCTCTTCAAAACAACAATTAATGAAGAGATAATTTTTGAAAATTCTGAAATTGAAAAATTCGGCTGGTATTCACTTCCAGAAACAGAAAAATTGGAGATGCCAAAATCCGTACGAAGAGTATTGACTGAGGCTATTTTAGAACCGAAGACTCAGACGATTATTTCTTCGAGTAATTACGTTGACACAAGAGCACTGGCAACACCTTTTAAGGACCGCCAAACGGAACTGCTTTACCACATCTCTCAGGCTTTATTTAGTTCCCATGACATGGAGCACATCCTGAATATTGCCTCCCGAGAAGTAATAAGTGCTTTCGATATCAGCTCGATAACAATCCATTTGTATAAAAAGGCTTATCAGAAAGATGTCGAGATTTCAAACGCTAAGAACGGACAAAAGAAGAGTATCCCTACCCCCAAAACAATTTCTACATTGAGTAAAAAAATTGTTTCTAGCAAGAAAGTGGTTACCAATTACTCGGATCCTTCCTTGGGACACGAGCAAGGATCAATCATCGGCGTTCCGCTTATAGCCCACGGCCAGGTTGTAGGAATTCTGCTGGCCAGTGATAAAAAAAGGCGGTATTTTACGGAAGAGGAGGTTCAGACCCTATCTATTTTGAGTACATTAATTGCATTAGCCATTGAGAATAGTCGACTTCACCTGAAGCAGGAAGAAAAGATCAAAAATCTTTCCGAGCTTTTTAGTATCGCGGCAGGTACAAGTAATAAGGTAAAGAATACGATCGAAAAAATGACCGACACAGTGCCCGACTTGTTCAATGCTGAAAAGGCACTTCTTCTCCTCCTGGATAACGACCCGAAGACCCTTAAGGTCTTTGCCCACTCTGGTATTAGCGACCAAAACACTATTCTAAGCGAAAAAATTACCTTAGAAAAAGACAGCATATCAAAATCTGTATTCGAGACTGGGCGGGCATATATTTCAAATCATACGGCGAAAAGCAAAAAAATTTTGCCCCTTTTTCGATCTAAGTTAAAGATCCGATCCATTTTGTCAGTACCGGTGATAACACAAAGCCACTGCATTGGCGTTCTTCACTTGATTAACAAAAATGAAGATGGATTCAATGAGGAAGATGCACGGCTTGCAATGGTTGTCGCGTCCCGGATTGGCATCAAAATAGAAAATGCCATTTTGCAAGAAAGAACCAATTCGGAAAAGGAGCTTCTAAATAATGTTATTGAAAACACAAACGAGGGCATTATCGTGGTAGATAGTGAAGGTAAGATTAGAATATGGAATAAGTACCTGCAAAGATTAACCGGACTTTCCTGCCACAGAGTTATCAACAGGCTGGATCATACCCACTCAAAGCGAAAGGATTTTTGCGGCGAGATCGCCGTTCTCATTCAAGACGCCTTGAGAAACCGCTCTGTTTCATATCTGGAAAAAGAGCTGCCTATCTCTGATGGTGTTACTGCATGGTTTGGGATTACAGCTTCATACATCTCTGACAGAGAGGGTAATCTGGAGAATATTGTGTTTGTCTTGCGCAATATTTCAAAAGAAAAAGAGCTTTTGCTTGCCAAGAACGACTTGATCTCCACTGCCACTCATGAGCTTCGAACCCCCCTGACGGCCATAAAAGGCTACCTGAGTATGTTGCTTTCGAACGATGCAGGTAATATTACACCTCTTCAGCACCGATTTTTGGATCGTGCATTTAGTTCATCCGAACGATTGGTGAAACTTGTCGAGGATCTTTTGAGTGCTCTTCGGATCGATGAAAACCGGGTTAGCGTAACACCAAAAAATTTTGATATAAATGAACTGATCGAGGAATCGATTGAATCGCTGAAGTCTAAAGCTGCATCTAAGAGGGTGGCATTTGATTTTGATAAGAGCAAGCATGTTTATGTTTATGCCGACAGAGAGAAATCAAAGCATATAGTCGATAACATTTTAGACAATGCAATAAAGTACACAAAAGAGAGAGGGAAAGTTTCTATATCTGTTAAAGACTCTGGTCACAACGTTTTGCTAAAAATAGAAGACACAGGGGTAGGAATACCACAGGATGCCCTTGCTACAATATTCGATCGTTTTACCCGGATCAATAATCCACTGAGCATTCAGGCAGGAGGTACCGGACTTGGACTTTATATCGCCAAAAGCTTAATTGAAAGACAGGGCGGTAAGATCTGGGCAGAGAGCACAATCAATAAAGGCAGCACATTTTATATAACAATGCCTTCGCCAACTAGTATAAGTAATGATTAGTAAAAGGATTTTATGGAGAACAAAGAAAAGACAATTCTGATTGTCGAAGACGACCCCACCCTTCTTGAGATGTACAAGGAGAAATTGAGAATTTCGGGTTTTCGCGTAATAACAGCAAAAGATGGAAAAGCTGCGCTTCAAAGAATTAAGGATATGCCAAACTTGGTACTTCTTGATATCCTAATGCCGGGATTAAATGGGTTTGAATTGCTGAAAAGAGTAAAGGCGGACCCGGAAACAAAAGATATTCCTATTGTTGTACTCACAAACGTTGGAAGCGAGTCTGTTGACAGTGATAAGCAATTTGCAATGTCTCTAGGCGCAAACGATTACCTTGTGAAATCCTTGAATACTCCTGACGACGTTGTGGCGCGGATTCAGAAAATTATCGCCTAGCGCTTCATCGCATAAGAGGTGATAAATTTAGTTATTACTTGAGAGATGAGACTTGATCGCCTCATTAATTTTAGAGTTGGTTTTCATGTCTTCGTAGAATAAAATCATATCCTTATTGATATACATTCTATCCTCGGGTCCATGCAACTCCTCCCCAAGCTTAATAAGAGAAATCTTCCCGTTTTCAGGGGGCGTTTTTAGAGAATCTTGGGTTTTGAGATAGTAAATATCTTTCAACACTAGAAAATCGTTCTCATTTTTTTCAATTTTTCCGAAGTAAACCTGACCGTTGGAAAGAAAAACGGCCTGTCTTGTATTGTCCGTATTCTTGAAAGCCGACCTAATAAACACAGCGCGATAACCAAAATATAACAAAACAACTAAAACCAATATTGCTACCGACCACAAGACATATCTCTTCATTTCACTCCTTTTGTTACATTAGTAAACACTCTTAAGATACTGGGGAACCAAGTGTTTTTTAACTATCAAAGAGACTAAAAAATTCTGTAATAAGTGTCGAAAAATTATTGAAAAATCCCTAAAAAGGATCAATTCGATTCCCTAATCTCTTAGTCTAAAGGGTCGATACAGTGGAATTCGAGCCCAACCGTAATTCCCCCACTGTCCTCAGACAATGAGTAGCTATTGGTAAAGATTAATTTTAGGAGAACACAATGATTCAAAAGAAACGCAAACTTTTAATGCCTATTATGGTATTGGCATTAACGCTAACTCTAGGCTTGGGACTGGCATATGCCGCATCTGCCGATCTTGAATTCGAAAATGCCCTGACTGGTCCAAACTCAGAAAACGAAAATCTCTTGGATGTCGATAAAGATATGGATATTAATATCGAGTCCAACAAAGACATTGATAATGACTATGATGTTGATGTCGATACCGGGAACAATGACACCTCAAGCAATACCATTGTTGAGGATGTAGAGACAGGCAATGTCGACTTTGATGTTGTCTTTGCAACTGATTTGAGCGGAGACGACAGCCTATCTGCAAGCCTCAATCACGATATGGGGATGAGTGCAGATCTTGGTGCAAGAAATTACATTACCGGTCCAAATTCTGAAAACAATAATATTGTAAACCTTAATTCCGATTACAATCTTGATATTTCCCATAATGTGGATATCGATAATGATCTTGATTTCGACATAAGCACCGGAAACAACGATACGACTAACAACACAATTGTTGGCGATGTCAGCACAGGTGATATTTCTGGTGATGTAAGGGTAGAAAATCGGGTTAGCAATCTTGGCGGCCACATGTCCTATATGGGTGCCTCCGAATCCGAGCTTGGTGTTGATTTTGGAAACGACACAACCGGTCCCAATTCAATCAACACAAACACTCTTGACGCAGACCTAGACGTTGATGTCAATGTCGAGGACAACTTAACTGTCCAGAACGACATCGATTTTGACGCCGACTCTGGCAACAACGATGTGACCAACAATACAACTGTTGGCAATGTGCGAACAGGCGACGTTCAGGTTTCTATTGAAGCAATAACCGAGTAGTAGTCGTCCGTCGGTAAATTGCTTTTGCGCTGGTCCAAAGAATACCTCTTCTCTGGACCGCCTAAAAGCAAAGGAGTATAAAATGTCGATTAAAAAACTTTTTATCTTATTAATTATCTTTCTCACTTTTAACTTTTCAGCCTTCCCTGGTTTTTACCAATTTACTGCTGCCCAAGAACCCACCGGAACAATTTTTCAGGTAGGACCAGTTGAGAGTGTCGGCACGGTTTCACCCACAGGTCCGCAAGGTGATACAGGAGTAATTAGCATCGAGGAATCGCAAACTTTAAGCGCCGCCTCCCTGGGTAATGATCTCACGGGGGCAGGTTCAGAAAATGTCAACGCTAGCACCCAAACTACAGAGCTGGATGTTTCAAATGACACCCAAACTCAAATAGCCAATGAAGTGGAGCTTGATTTAAATTCAGGGCAAAATAATTTGCAAAACAATACTACGGTCGGAACATTTGAAACAGGACAAATTGACGCGTCGCTATCCTTGATAAACTTAACCGATTCTTCGCTCTCGTCAGGAAGCAGTATCGGAGTAGCAACACTTAACGGAAGTCAAACAGGCAACCTTATTATCCCGGAAAACGGACTCCCCTCGCAACTTTTAATCCCAGATGCTACAAACAGCCAGACAGGACGTAATTCTTCGAATCTCAATAGCGTTGATAATCACAGCTTTGTAAGCTTTCTTAACAACTCTTCCACTAACTTCGACAACACAATAGACATAAGCGCCAATACCGGCGAGAACTCTATTACTGACAATACAAAAGTCTTGGATATAAATACGGGTGATATTAATCTCGGTTTGAACCTTTTAAACTTCCAGGGGTTGCGTGATACCGTCGCCGATGTCGATGTTTGGTCGATTCTGAACGACTTTCATGGAGACATTATCATTCCATCGAGCCAAAACGCTACCACCGGATCGAACAGTCTCAATTCAAACAACACCAGCAACACAGTTGACTCTGAAATTTCTTCAAACATTCAGATTGACGTTAACAATACAATAAATATTGAAACAAACACCGGAAATAACACGCTTGATTCCAATACCCAGCTCGGCAATGTAGAAACAGGAAAAACCAAAACAGAAAGTGCAGTTCTGAATCTCGTAAGCACAACTTCGCCCATCTTCTACATCATTAACGTCTTTGGTCGCTTCCTGGGCAGCACTGAAGAGTTAAGCGGAATCAATTATCAGATTGTGGATCAAAACGGCTTACAGAACAGCCAAACAGGCCCTGACTCTATAAATATCAACTCTATTGATAGTGAAAATGAGATAAATATTGACAACAGGGAAGATACTGTATTCTCTAACAATGTAAGGATAAATGCCAACACAGGGGGAAATCAAGTTAGCCGCAATACCCAGCTTGGAAACTTTGAAACAGGTGCAATCAACGTAATACAGAGGATTGTTAACGCAAAAGATTTTCCCGGCAAAAACCTAAAACTGCGCATTATTAACATCTTCGGAGACTGGTTTGGAAATCTCAAGAAAGAAAAGAAACCAGAGCAAGAGCAACAACCCAAACCCACAGGACCGGTAGTGGTCGTACCAGAAGTTCCAGAAAAACCGACAGAAGCCCCTGAGGTCAAGGGAGAAGTTGATGTACGTCCCACAGACAGAGAGATTCTTCCGACTCGCGGCGAAAGAGGCGGAGCTGAAGAACCATCAGTCATTAGTGCAGCAGCAGATGTGCCAACAACAAGTGTTCCGGGCGGCGACATCATTCCGGAAGCTGGCCCAAGTGCTTCGCTTTGGAATTATCTAATCGCACCTATCATAGGGTTAATGGGCATCACCGGAATAGAAATACTTGGCCGGATCAGGAAACGCAAATTAGCCAAAGCTGTCTAATTACGAACTGAGACTAGCGATAAATAATCCGCCCCAAAAGAGTAATTCAATAAAAATGCCGCAATTATCGCGGCATTTTTATTCTCTCCCAATTGCAATGACAATCCTAACCGAACAAACTTTTGATTATTAACGCAATTTTAATTGACATGGCTTGCTCAAACACTCTCGGGTCAGCATTAAGTACTTTGGTAATTTGGTTCAAGCGATAAATCACCGTATTTCGGTGAATCCCCATCTCCATAGCCGTATCAGTCAAATTCAAGTTATTATCAAAGAAACACTCCAAGGTTTTACGAAGCTCCGGATTGTGTAATCTGCTTAGAATCTGGTCAGAAAATGTCATTTTTTTGTCCCGATCTCCATCTCCAAGAATTGTAAGAATTCCAAGATCCCCGAAGTAAAAACTTTGATTAGGGCCCCATATCCTCTGGCCTAGCTCTAGTGTCAAATCCGATTCTCTGCGAGCACTAATAAGTCCTTCGATGCCTGAATAAGCATTACCAAAAGCAGCAGTTATTGAATCAATCCGGTGACTTTTCAGTGGCTCAAATATCGATTTGAACGACTTTTTCAGCAATTTTCTAACCTTTTCTTCACCGTCATCGTCAATGGCTTTATAAATAACAAACCGGTCATTACCAACATAAGCGATTATCAAATCAGCATTCTTAGTAAAAAAACTATTAAATGATCGCTCAATATTGCGCTTCCAGGTCTTGATTACCTCATCGCGCTCAAAGCTAGGCTGATCGAAGCTAAGCAAACAATTATCCCAAAAACCTTTTAGATATAGAGAAATGGCCAGGCGAGGGACAGAAACATCATAACCAAGTGCGCCTGCCTCGGCTTCATATTGTTTCGTGAGTGCTGGGTTATATTCACCAAATACTCGAGCAAAATACTGATCGGTGGCATCCATCTTCGGTTTCGCGTTCTCGTAGTACTGCTGAATAAATAACTCGCCGAAACTTTTGATGATATTTGCGTAGTTCAAAGCCTCTGGAGTGGTATCAGAGATTACTAAGTAGGCACTATTCTGGTTCAAGTAGCGAAGTGGAACTATAATCTGTTGAGTATTATCTATTTCAGTCAGTTGAGGAGCAGAAAGCTCTTCCAAAAAGACTGCTACCCTTGGCTTTCGTCCGATCTTTTCTGCATCAGATGAAACCGTAAGTTTGCCAGATTCGTCAATGACACTTACCTCCTTGTTGAGTGCACTCTTTATATAATCACTGATTTCTTTACCCAGAGACTCTACCAATACCATCTTTATCCTTTGATTAATTGATAATTTTCATTTTGTGATATATTTCAATATTTAGATTAGTATTTATTTACTAAATTGTCAATACTTAAAATATCTTTAAGCAGAGGAAGATAATTCAAATGAAAGCAGATGGCTGAACACAACCACCTGCTCCCAAGTACAGCAACACAGACCAATCGACACACGGAGCTAGGCTTGTTTTGTTTGTTTTTTCCGAGCCCGTGCTTTCCCACCCATTTTTCCTGCCTTAGCGTGACCGACCGAGTCTCCGTGCCAGCCACGACCCTGGCTTTCCTTTTTATTGGCCATTACTCAACTCCCGTTTTTATTAAGCCGCAAGGTTATAATAAGACCAAAAGAAAAAAAGGCAATTGTTTATTGTTACAATTCAAGATTTATCTAGTTCAGCAATGTCATCCTCGCGTCGTTTATTTTCCATATTCTTGAATTTCTGGTCAATGTCCAGGGGCTCGTCATTGCGATATTCCGTTCCCCAAGGCTCTGCAACACTATCAACTATGTCTTGGTCCGGCATTGAGTTACTACCAAGAGAACCTTCATCACCAATAACAGCTGCATTGCCAAGATCAGCACCAATGTCACCGCCACTGACTGATGGGCCAGGTCCCCTCTCTTCTTTGGCTTTTCGCAATGAATCTGAGATTCCGCTAAGAATGGTTGATTTATCCTGACTCGAACCAGGCGAAACCGTCACAACGTCATCGGCTGTCTCCCGCCCCTCAATATTTAATTCATTTTCTTCGAACAACTCCTGGCCAAAGATTTCTTCTCCTTCTCCGGAAAAGTTGTCAGTATTATTTTGTTCATTTTTGTCGGCCATGTTTTTCTTCCTCATTTTAGCTGGATCAGTCTTTGTTTTTTAAGCATAAAATAATAACCGTTTTTAATTTTATGATTCTATACAAAAAATTACGTTGTTTTGGGTATGTTTTAGATCTTCTTAAGAATGACTTTTTCAGAAAGCCAATATAGAGTACATATTAGTAATCGCACATTTTCCTGGCCAAATAATCAATTGATTTGCAGATTATACAATCAGGTTCTTAATCTTGATTGGTATCTGCAAGGATTTTTTCAAAAATGGTCAATTTGGGAAGTGTTCGAACATAGAAAAAACACCTTCTTTGGTCGAATCGGCCTAAGAGGGTGTTTTGTTTTCCGACCGAAATGACTTAAGGAAGTAAAGCGCAATTCCAACCACAATACCCATATCACTAAAGTTAAAGTAAAATGGCGGGATTCTTAAGTAATCTACAACACCTCCGTAAATGGCCCTCTCGACAAGATTAGAAATTGCACACATCAGAGCGATAAATAGATAGATGCTTTTAGAGCGAAAATAATACGAGCCAAGTAATATAATCAGGATGAGAGTGAGTAGCAGTGGCACAAGCCCAAAATTATAAATACCCCAAACATAAGAAGTATTAAGGCTGAAGTTATAATTGCAAATAATAATTCGATCGATTAGCTGAAGACTAAAAAACAGTAACAGGGCGACCAAAAAAGTGTTTCTAGTCCTGGACATTAGAACACTCAACACACCTCTGTGCGTAGGGCATGATCTCTAGTCGGCCCTCATCAATAAGCTTTTGGCAATTTGAGCACTTTCCATAAGTTCCCTTCTCAATAGCTAAGAGGGCTAGCTCAACCTTTGCAAGTAGCCTCTCTAGCTGACCCTCGATTGACATATTGTTTTCATAATCGCGTAGCTCTTCAACATTGTCCTCCCCAACATCACCATAGTCGGGGTATGTTTTGAGCTTTTTTATTTCTTCGTTAAGATGATCCTTCTCTGCGAGCAGTAACTTTTTCTGTTTCTCGATAAAATCTTTACTGAACGATTCCATGTTGTGTCCGTTTTTTAAGTCTGGGAAAAATAAGCATAAATATAATAAGACCGGTAACTCCGAATACTAGACTTGCGAGCTGGCCGGCAGAGAGTGTCCACAGTACATCCTTTTCTTCGCGAAAAAAGTCAATGATTAATCGCCCAAAACCATAGAGTATTAAAAACAAAGACAGGAGAAAACCATTTCGCAGCACTTCTTTTTTTAAAATAAAAATCAAAAATAAGAATAGGTAGATACATAGAACTAAAATGGCTTCATAAAGAGTGACCGGAATGACGCCATTCATGCTTAGCGAGCTGATAGTAGTCTTCCCCCCAAGCTCACCGGCAAAAACATTCCCAAGTCTACCAAGAAACAAGCCTAGCGAAAAAGCTATTGCAAGCAAATCCAGCCATTCGAGCACGGGCTCCTTCTGCCAGCGCCAGAGCAGAATTAGTGCGATCAAACCGAGTACAAAACCACCATAAGAAACGAGACCGCCTTCCCACAGATAAAGAATCTCTTTGAATGAGGAGAACTGATCGGGATAGAGAAAATAATATGCAATACGTGCTCCAATTATGCCGAATAAAACAGAATAAATCATATTATCCAGCAAATAAACCGTTGAGAGTTTGCCCTTTTTGGCAAGAAGAAAAAGAATTCCAGTGGCTGCCACTATTCCCAAAACTGCCAATAAGCCGTGCGTGTAAAAATTGAAACCCTTGATTGTAAATAGGACTGGGTACATTTTGTAAATTTTATGATAATATTTTTGTAGTTATGGGCTGATCGCAAGCTCTAACAACTCCAGAGCTTATGTAAGTATTATACCTTGTCATTGACCCAAAAAGTCAAGTGCTGATACAATAGTACAGAATTATTTAAAGGTGTTTTTATGGAAGAACCCAAAACTCCGCCATCTACAAACCAAAATATTCTAAACGAACTGGGGCCTGAACGGACAAACCCAAGCGGAGACTTTTTTGAGTTTATCAAAGACCTGATTAAGACAGGGTTGATTGTTTTTATTCTTGCCTTTGCCTTGCGATACTTCGTCATCCAGCCATATATAGTTGAGGGAGAATCAATGATGCCCAACTATTACAACAGGGAATACTTGCTTGCCGAGAAAGTATCTTACCTTATTGGAGAGCCAAAAAGAGGTGATGTGACTATCTTTAAATACCCAAAGAACCCATCGGTGAGCTATATTAAACGGATAATAGGCCTACCAGGAGAAACAATAAAAATATCAAATAACCAAGTAATCGTCGTCAATAAAGAAAATCCGACGGGAAAGATTCTGAACGAAAGTTACATACCAAAAGAAAACAGAACAAACACTTACGAAGGAAATTCATTTGAAAAAACGTTAAATGAAAACGAGTACTTTGTGCTTGGCGACAATAGAGAACATTCATCAGATTCGCGAGAGTGGGGAGTTTTGCCCAAAACGAACATTTCAGGGCGAGCATGGGTAACGCTTTATCCCACCGATAGAATTTCTATCCACCAACGAGTTACTTATTCTCTGGATGAACTTAAGACTTTTTCTTTAGGCCTATACGAACGAGCTTTAGCTCTATAGGTACACCGTTAAAAGGAAAAACATCTCGTATTTTGTTCTCAAGGTATCGCATTTGAGTATAATGCGGCGCTTCTTTTGATTGGTAGCTAACTTCAAACTTTGGCGGATTCGTTGATGCTTGGGTCAAGTGTGTTATGTTGTGCAGCTGGCCGTTCCGTTCTGTTGCCAGTTTCAGAATCTCCTTCAGGTCTTCCTCCTCAATCCAATCGTTTTTGCCCTCAAAGGTTTTGACTACCAGATTTAGGAGATGGTTGATGTTTTGATTATCAAGAGCCGAGACAAAAACAACAGGAAGCCATGGGATGAATTTTAGTTGCTTTTGAAGCTTGGCTTGTATCTCATCCTGGAATCTATCAAGATCCTCGATCAGGTCAATTTTGTTTATTGCCAGTATAATCCCTTTGCCGCGCTCCATTGCCTCGCCGATCAAGCTTTCATCAACGTTTGTAACACCTTCTTCGGCACTGACGAGCAGTATTACAACATCGCATCGGTCAAGTGCCCGATAACTTCGAATAACAGAAAATGATTCCAATGTATCTTTGCTAATTTTGCCAGGTCGACGAATTCCAGCGGTGTCTGCAATCATAATTTTCTTACCCTTGTGATTGAAGACCACATCGATAGAATCACGAGTTGTGCCAGGAATTTCAGAAACCACGGCTCTTTTCTGACCAACAATCGCATTAAGAAGAGTTGATTTTCCAACATTTGGCCGTCCCAATATTGTCAGTTGAATTCCCGATTGGTCGCTCACTTCTTCGCTCTCAGCTTGCGGCAAATTTTGGAGTTCATGCGTTATCGCATCCAGGAGATCGCCACTATTGCGTCCCGAAACCGCAGACACAGGAACAATGCTTTTGAATCGGCCTAGTCTCTCGAACAAGTTCACCTCATCTTCACGTTTGGAGTTGTCTACCTTATTGACAGCCAAAATTGTCGGGAGCTTCTTCCTTCTAATTCTGGCCGCAACTTCCCTATCAAGATCATTTGATGGCTCAGTCACGTCGACAATGAGCACAACAAGATCGGCAGTTTCTATCGCTAGTTCAACGCTGGATTCCATCTCTTTATAGAGCTTGCTTTTATCGGAGAGTTCCAGCCCGGCTACATCGATCAAATTGAAGGTGACACCCTGCCATGAAACTTCCTGGCAAATCCTATCTCGCGTAGTGCCGGAGACCTCCGACTCAATTGCTATGCGTCTGCCAACCAAGCGATTAAAAAGTGTGGACTTTCCCACATTAGGCCGACCAAGAATTACAACATTTTTTTGAGTATTTTCAGTCTTCACTATACTACAATAACACAAAAACTTATTTCCAACAAGTCAAATTGTAAAAATCGACCTTGAACATTGCAAAGTCTCACCTTTCTTGTGCTACAATCAGGCCATGATCGCTGAAATTATCCCCGAAACAAAATCCGGAGCTATCGAGGTTTTTGATTACATCGTTCCCGATGAATTCAAGACACTGATTAAAGTAGGGCAGATTGTGCTTATCCCCTTTGGTAGACGAGAAATTCGGGGTTTGATCACAAAAACTAAGACTCAAAACACGAGTAATTATAAGCTTAAAAAGATTTCTCGTCTTCTTGATTTAATTTTTCCCCTCCCCTATCTACAAGCAATCGAGTGGATTGCCAATTATTATCTTTGTTCGCAGGGCGAAGCTTTATCACTGTTTTTGCCTCCTTTTTTGACTAAGGCCAGAACGCTGCCAGAGAAACAAAAAACTTACGAATCAAAAAAAATTGATTTTTCCGATGATCAGAAAGAAGCCCTTTCGAGGCTTGAAGAGATTTATCTTGCACCGCAAAAACCAACACTCCTCTTTGGCATTACCGGATCAGGCAAAACAGAACTTTATATCGAATTAGCAAAAAATGCCACTGCCGAAAACAAACAGGTTGTTGTGCTCGTTCCCGAAATTACTTTAACCCCCCAAACGGTCGAGCGGTTTGAGCAAGTTTTCAATAACGATGTCGTCGTCATGCATTCAAATCTTTCAAAATCAGAGCGTTTTCACTGCTATCAAAATTTTTACTCAGGGATGAAATCAATAATTGTCGGCCCTCGCTCTGCGTTACTGGTACCATCTAAAAATCTTGGGCTAATCATTGTTGACGAGGAACACACTGATGCTTACAAACAAGATGCGAGCCCTAGGTACAATGCCGTTGATCTAGCTTGCGAAATAGGAGCAAAAACAGGAGCAATGGTGCTTCTTGGAACTGCAACCCCACGGATAGAAACATTCCATCGAGCCACAACCGGAGAATACAACCTGGTAATGCTTGAATCACGCCACCATCGAAAAACTTTACCAAGCTCAACCCTGGTCGACCTTAGGGAAGAGGTGAAGGCCGGCAATTTTTCGCCAATCTCGAACAAACTTAAAGAGTCAATTGAAAAAACGCTTGAGAAGAAGCGACAGGTACTTCTCTTTCTGAACCGTCGAGGCATGGCAACGTTTGTCTCATGCAGGGATTGCGGTCATGTCGAGCTTTGTCCCAATTGTTCAATCCCAATGGTTTACCATCTTGGTGGAGAATTCGGCCATCTCAATTGTCACCATTGCGATCACAAAGCCGCGGTTCCAACATGCTGTCCGGATTGTCATAGTCATAGGATTAAATTTTTTGGAAGCGGCATTGAAAAAGTTGAGTTGGAATTAAAGCATTTATTTCCCAATAATACTATTTTGAAAGTTGAGGGCAGCGCCCTAACCCGAAGAAATTCGCAGGTCGATCTAAACAAGACACTTCGCTCTGCTAAAGCAGACATCATTCTAGGAACCCAGATTATTGCTAAGGGATTTGATCTCCCCGGTGTTGACCTTGTCGGTGTTATCTCGGCTGATATTGGCCTTAATCTCCCTCATTTTCGAGCGGGTGAACGAACATTTCAGCTTGTAACCCAAGTCTCAGGGAGAAGTGGTAGGCTTGATGATAGTGGTCACACCCTAATCCAAACATATTGGCCAGATTCACCGGCACTCAAGGCTGCCAGTCTCCATGATTATTCCGGTTTCTATAAAGAAGAAATTAAAAACAGGGAACTCTTTCTATATCCCCCCTTCCGAGCGTTAGTCAGAATAATCTCTGAACATAAACAGGAGAGCACTGCAAGAAGATTAATCGACGAGGTAAAAAAACGCATAGATGAGCTGCGTCTTCATTCTGTTGGACCCGCCCCCTGTTTTCACCAGAGAATGCATGATAAATACCGCTTTCACCTCTTGATCAAGACCACCAAGCTCCCGTGCAATCCTATTACTCAACTTTCCAAGCAGTTTCCCACTCTAATTTTCGACGCAGACCCGATAAATATGCTATAGTGAGTCAGAATTAAGAATTAAGAATTAAGAATTATGTAAGTAAGTTATAGCTACCTGTATAGCCCTTTGAGAAAGTCATTGCCTACCAACCTAACAGCTTACTAACTTACAACTCAAGTCCATGAAACATATACTCGTTACCGGAGGAGCCGGCTACATCGGCTCAATTACCACTCGTATGCTTTGTGACAATAATTTCAAGGTCACAGTACTTGATAGTCTCGAAAATGGTCACAAAGAAGCAGTTGACAAAAGAGCGCGCCTGGTCGTGTTTAATCTTGAGGACTCACAATCAACAAAAAAACTTTTTCAAGAAGAAAAATTTGATGCCGTGATAGATTTTGCAGCCTATCTTTCGGTTGGTGAGTCCATGACGGAGCCAGTCAAGTATCTCAGAAATAACGTCCAGAATTTTATCAATCTCCTTGAAGCAATGAAAGTTGCCGGTTGTCGTTTTTTGATAAAGTCTTCTACGGCAGCTGTCTATGGCAACCCAGAGAAAAGCAGTGACATCCCGCTCGTCGAAACCTATACTGACAAGACCAAGCCTGATTTTTCACAGCTATTTCCGGGACTTTGGGCAGGGGTCGAACATAAACAAGAAGAGTTTTTTAAAAGACTGATCACGTACTATAACGATAACGTCGTCTCGAGATACCAAAGCCTTGCTCTTAGCGATCAAGATATCACAAAGCTTCGAATACCAAATTCAGTCTATGGTCTAACAAAGCTTCTTGACGAAATTATTATGAAAAAGTATGATACATTTTCAAATATAAAAGGTATTGCCCTTCGATATTTCAATGTCGCCGGAGCATACGGAGACGGAGAAATCGGCGAGGACAAGCCCAAGCCGACCAATTTAATGCCTTTGGTGGTGTTGCAAATACTTCGAAATAGTGACCCACTCCAAGTATTTGGCGATGATTACCCCACCATGGATGGCACGGGAATGCGTGACTATATTCACGTAGAAGATCTGGCAATTGGTCATATCAAAGCACTAGACTACCTCCTCAAAGAGGAAAAATCCGATGTTTTCAATCTTGGCACCGGACAATCATATAGTGTTTTTGAGGTAATACAGGCAGTAGAAAGAGCAAGCGGCAAAAATGCAAATTATCAAGTGGTCGCCCGCCGTTCCGGTGATCCGGCGGTTTCTTGTGCCAACCCCGAAAAAGCTAAATTATTGCTCGGTTGGAGTGCGGCGCATTCCTTGGACGATATGGCAAAATCATCGTGGAAATGGTACAATAATCATCCTGGTGGATACTAGTAAAACCAAGACCCCAGACCCCAAAACAAAAACAAGAAAGTAGGTTATTGATACTGTGAGCCTTTATTGCCTGACGACGATCGCAAAACATGTAAAGCCCTTGTGGGCACTTGTAAGAGAAACGAGAGCAAAAAGAGTCCAGGAAGACAATGAAGCGAGCAGAAAGAGAACATGATTCGAAAAGTTTATAAAGATTCGGACCCCGTATTACGAACCCCCACCGAAAAAGTGACCGATTTTGGTATGGAATTTCAGCATCTCGTCGATGACATGATTGAGACTATGCGTAAATCGAAAGGCATTGGACTCGCCGCTCCCCAGGTGGGTATTTCCAAAAAGGTATTTGTTGCGGAATTTGCTGACAACGACACAGCACCATACAAGCCTTTTCCGCTTACTGTTTTAGTGAATCCAGAGGTCGTGTTTACTTCCAAATCCAAAGTAAATCTTGTTGAGGGGTGCCTTTCATTACCCGGACTTGAGCTTATTATCAAGCGCCCACGCAAGGTTACTGTCAAAGGACAGGACCGCTATGGCAAACCGATTACAATTACCGCCAACGATTTGTATGCTAGAACAATGCAGCATGAAATCGATCATTTAAATTCGGTTTTGTTTATTGACAGAAAACAAGAGATCCCTGTCATTTTCATTGGCACAGGCACTCTAGGGATACCTGCACTACAACTTCTCGCCAAAGATCCTCAGTACAAAATTAAACTTGTTGTCACTGGAAAAAGTACACCAACCTCGCGCAATGAAAACATCAACATTATTGAAAAAACCGCCAAAGAGCTTAGCTTACCTCTCCTTGCAACCAACAATATCAAGGACGAGAAAATAGTTGCAAAAATTGCCAAAACAAAGCCTCACCTTGGAATAATGGCTGATTTTGGCCAAATTGTTCCGGATTCGATTCTTGAGATTCCTAAGCTTGGGGTAGTAAACATTCATCCCTCTCTTCTACCTCGCCACAGAGGGGCCTCACCTGTCCAGCAGACAATCCTTGACGGTGATGATATTACCGGTGTAACCTTGCTCCTCACTGTTTCCAAGATGGATGCAGGCCCAATCCTCTCCCAAGCAAAAGTCAAGCTGAGCCAGACCGAAACAGCCCCCATCTTGAAGGATTATCTTGCCGAGACAGGCGCATCCCTCCTTCTCAATACTGTCCCCTACTATATCACTGGGGATATCCACCCCTTCGAGCAGACAGAGGAAGCAACCTACACTCACCAGTTTACAAAAGAAGACGGATTCGTTGACTCCACTACCCCAAAGGAACTTGTTGAGCGAAAAATTAGAGCTTTTGCCGAATGGCCAAAAGTACACACTAAAATTGGCGAGAAACGGATTCAGCTAACCGCGGCACATATCGACAGAGAGGGCAACCTTGTAATAGACAGGGTCAGGCCGGAGGGCAAAAAAGAGATGTCATACGACGAATTCCAGAGAGGCTACCGAACAACATTGACTTTTAGTTAAAAAGTTGTTATTCTAGCTGCAAATATTAAGCCAATAAAGTTAAGCTTTTAATTTTGTGAAGTGCCGGTCGAGCCCCGAACTCTCGGGGCGAGTAGGATGGCTAGGGAGGCCGGAAACAAAATTAACAGCTTAACGTAAATCAATCAAGGATTAGGTTATGCTCAAAATCAGACTCACTCGTGTTGGAAAGAAAAACAGCCCTTCGTATCGTGTAGTTGTCGCCGAAAGCAAAAAGGCAGTTAAGCGAAAGTTCGTTGAGATTTTAGGAAACTATAATCCAACCACTCAACCAAAAACACTCGTTATTGACAAAGAGCGTTCTACTTTTTGGATCTCTAGGGGCGCTCAACCATCAGATACTGTTCATAATCTTATGGCCACTCTTGGTATCGTCGAGAAGAAAATAAACAAAGTTTATGGTAAACCAGTCAAGAAAAAAGACAAAGGTAAGGAAAAGGAAGAGCCAAAGGCTGAAGTAGCAACTACTGAGACCAAGACAGAGGAACCAACCCCAGAAGAGCCTACTGTAACAGATGAGACCGTTACCGAAGAGAAAAGTGAACCCGAGACCACAGAGGCAGAGGCGCCAAAACCAGAATCGGATAGCTCCGAAGAAACAGAGCAAGCCTAAATTCGTTATTTGGATAATTCGTTATCCATTCCTGTTTAGTCGCTTGAAATCATACTGAAAATTACGTTATAGTTGATAAAGTGGAAATTAGTCAGCCCCGATTGAATCGGGCCGGGAAAGGAATTGTATGGCAGAAGCAGATCAGAACTTTGTAGAGGATGTTGTCAAAGCCATTGTTGACAATCCAGACGACGTAAAGACAGACCGTACTATCGACGAAAGAGGAGTACTCATTAAGCTTTATGTTAATCCGGAAGACATGGGAAAGATTATCGGCAAAGACGGTAAAACAGCTAAGGCTATCCGAACTCTTCTTCGAGTATTCGGTGCCAAAAGCAATGCTAGACTTAACCTGAAGATTGTTGAGCCTGAAGGTTCAGAGCGATCGTTCGATGACGATGACCAAAACAATCACCAAGATCGCCAGGAAGAACCAGAACAAGAAGAATCTGAGGAGAAGAGCAAGGCTCTGGACGATATCCCAAACGACGTCTTGGCATAGAAATATACCAATCTCAATCTAAATGTTTCATGTAAAGGACCGCCATAGCCTCTTGCTTGGTGGTTCTTTTACTTAAAAACCCAAAGCCCAGACCCCAAAGCAAAGAGATGGTCAAAACAAAAAATGCAAAAATATAAAACTTTAATATAAAACTTTTTAGCAATTGATTTTAGCTTTTTCTTTTGGTTTTGGAGTCTGGAGTCTTGGCTTTAAGGATAAAATGCAATTCGACATTATCACATTGTTTCCTGAAATGTTTGCCGGACCTCTCACTGAGAGCATTATTAAACGTGCAAAAGAAAAGGGGTTGATCAAGATCAACCTTCACCAGCTGAGAGATTTTGCGAGTGACAAGCATGGCACAGTCGATGATACTCCTTATGGTGGCGGCAAAGGGATGGTTTTGCGCGTCGATGTCGTTGATCGAGCAATCGACAACATCAGTACTAAGTACCGGGTACCAGGTACCAAGACCAGAAAAGTCGTTCTAATGACTCCCAAGGGCAAGACTTTTGATCAAGACAAGGCTGTTGAGTACTCAAAATTGGACAATTTAATCCTGATTGCCGGCCACTACGAGGGATTTGACGAACGAATTCGAACTCTTGTTGACGAAGAAATATCGATCGGGAATTTTGTTCTGACCGGCGGGGAATTACCTGCGATGATGATCGTCGATGCAGTAAGTCGACTAGTACCCGGAGTTCTAGCAGAAGGATCGTGCAATGATGAAAGTTTTATGCAAAAAGATGAGAAGGGCAACTATACCACTGAATACCCACAATACACACGCCCAGAAGATTATAAGGGACTAAAGGTACCGGAAGTGCTCAAATCAGGAAACCATGCAGAGATTGCCAGGTGGAGACATGAGCAGTCAAGAAGTAAGAAGAACGAAGTATGAATTACGAAACAATCTAAGCACCAACCTCTTCTGCTAGCTACTAAATTTTACCAAGAAAAAAAGACTCTTTGAGAGTCATTAATCGAACTGTGCGCTGTGCGGTTCCCGGAAGAAAGGGGGTAGAAAGAAATTAACTTTCCGGAAACCGCACTGGCTTTCCGCCGCTACGCCCGCATGGCGTTGCGACGGAACTGCCGAAGACGACGACGAGCCGCCTTCGGCGAGACAAATCCGGTGAGCGGTTCACCGGATTTATCGCAAACCACCACCGCCGCTACGTCTTTCGACGTGCGGCGGTCCTCCCGCGGCGAGCCCTTGCGGGCCGCCCGGGAGGCGTTCTGTTTCGACATGGCCTCCC
This sequence comes from bacterium, assembly GCA_035389625.1. GTDB lineage: Bacteria > Patescibacteriota > UBA1384 > XYA2-FULL-43-10 > 1-14-0-10-43-13 > DAOOSE01. The sequence continues at coordinate 4,410 of DAOOSE010000003.1, read as the reverse complement.
CCTTTCTCGCCCCATCAGCGTAAGGTTGCCGACGGAGCAGATTTGCTAACCATCTTATCACTTACTTCCTTGCCAGTCAAAGGTTTTCGGGGTATATTAGTTTATTGTATAAAGCCAAAAAAATAACCTCACCTAGCCTCTCCTTGAAAAGGAGAGGGATTGTTAGGACATTCGTAATTTCGTAGTGTCGACCAATGAATAAATTCAAATTAAAATCAAATTTCGAGCCGAGAGGCGACCAGCCACAAGCAATCAAAACACTTGTGGATAATTTGAATTCCAAAGTAAAACACCAGACCCTCTGGGGTGTGACCGGAAGTGGCAAAACATTTACGATGGCCAACGTCATCAATCAAGTCCAACGCCCAACACTTGTAATTGCTCACAATAAAACCTTGGCGGCACAGCTGGCCGATGAATTCCGCCAATTTTTTCCCGAAAACGAGGTCCATTATTTTGTCTCGTATTACGACTACTACCAGCCGGAAGCCTATATCCCCTCAAGTGATACCTATATCGAGAAAGACTCCTCCATTAATGATGAGATCGAGCGTCTTCGTCATGCTGCCACGCACGCACTGCTTACCCGATCAGACGTCATTATTGTCGCCTCCGTCTCCTGCATCTATGGTATCGGCTCGCCGGAATTCTACCAATCAGAAAACTTTTCATTCAAGATTGGTGAGAAGATTAACCGCAGAGAATTTCTATACAAGCTTAATAATCTCCAGTATGAACGTAATGATGTGGAGTTGAAACGCGGCTCCTATCGCCTACGAGGTGATGTTCTTGAAATCATGCCTGCCTATGCCAACAACTCTACAAGGATTGAATTTTTCGGTGACATGGTAGAAAAAATCGCCGAGATCGATTGGGTAAACGGAACCCATTTGCGCTCGATGGCTGAGTTTGAAGTCTTCCCGGCAACCCATTTCATGACACCACAACACATTCAGGCTCAAGCAATTTCCGAGATTAAAAAAGACCTTGAGGTCCAAGTTAACGAATTTAAGAAAATTGGCAAACTACTCGAAGCGCAAAGACTAGAGCAAAGAACAAATTTTGATATCGAAATGATAGAACAGACCGGATCTTGCTCTGGAATTGAGAACTACTCCCGATATTTTGACCGAAGAAAGCAAGGAGAACCATCAACCACCTTGATTGATTACTTTCCCAAGGACTTTCTCATGTTTATCGACGAGTCACACATTACCGTTTCGCAAATTGGCGCAATGTACGAGGGCGACAGATCAAGAAAAAACAAACTAATTGATTATGGTTTTCGCCTCCCCGCAGCTTACGACAACCGCCCCCTTCGTTATCCCGAATTTTACGAAAAAATTAATCAGGTTATTTTCGTCTCTGCAACTCCTGGGGAGTACGAGAAGAAAATGAGCACGGCTGAAAATTCTTTTATTGGCGGTCATTTCGAAGAAGAGAAACGACTGAGAAATCCCATCGCTAACACTTCGGCAGAATCCTCCCCACATCGCCAAGGCTCCGAGGGACAGGCACGTCACCTACCGAATCGGCAGGTTCCTCAGGATGACACCAACAAAGCAACAATGAAACAATTCAACAATTGCCTTGTCCAGCAATTCATCAGACCGACTGGACTTCTCGACCCGATTGTTGAGATTCGACCTTCTCGAGGCCAAGTGCCGTATCTTGTTAGTGAGATCGAAGCAACTGTCAAAAAGGGACAACGAGTCTTAGCAACAACGCTGACCAAGCGAATGGCGGAAGAGCTAACTGAATATCTTAAGGAAAAAAATCTAAAGGTTGCCTACCTTCACTCTGATATTGCAACCTTGGAACGATTGGAGATATTGGCCAAGCTTCGGCTGGGTAAATTTGATGTACTAGTCGGCATTAACCTCTTGCGGGAAGGATTGGATCTTCCTGAGGTTTCTCTAGTTGCAATTCTCGACGCAGACAAAGAGGGTTTTCTTAGGAGCAAAACTTCACTAATTCAAACAATGGGCCGCGCCGCCAGACACTCCGAGGGAAGAGTAATCTTGTTTGCTGATGTAGTCACAAAATCCATTCAAGCAGCAGTCGAAGAAACCACCATGCGACGAAAAGTTCAGCAATCATACAATATTGAGCACGGAATCACGCCACAATCAATCAATAAAGGACTACCGAAAGAAGAGCAGGAAGAGGAAGAAAGAATTGCTAAAATTGATGAGTCTTTCACGCTCTTATCCCGCAAGGAGAAGGGGCTTGTTATTGCTGAATTAAAGCACTTAATGAAAGATGCGGCCGAACATCTTGAATTCGAAAGAGCTGCCGAGCTCAGAGACCAGCTGGTGATGCTAGAAGAACGGGTATAACACATATGGACAACGGATTATTCCGACAACGGACAGCAGACACGACACCACCCAGTTACAAGACAAGATGGAATGAGGAGAGTTGAGTCCGTCGTCTGTTGTCATTTTGTCTGTCGTCCCTAAATGAATTTGACTTTTTGCCTCATTTTCGCTATAATTTTTTAGAATTATCAAATAATTCGAAAAATTACCTGCTAATTTTTTTAGAATTATGAATCATCAAGAGCTTTATAAGTTGCTGGTTACCGTTCAGAAGAATGTGCGCTGCCCACAGTGCGGCAAGCAGTACACATTTCCTATGATTCAGATTCGAGGCATCGTTGACTCGGTAATCTTTCTTGAGCTTAATTGCACCAACCACATGCCGCTTCTGGCAACAATTTCCCTTAACAAGCCAGTTCCCAAGAGCCAGAAAGCCAAGGAAAGAGTTACGAACAACGATGTTGTCGATGTTTATCGCTTTCTCAAGGATTTTTCTGGTAACTTCGAAGAAACTTTTAAAGACAAACACAAGAATTAAGAATTAAGCAATACAAATTAAGTCCGGTAAATAAGCACTTCACACTTATCGCTTACCGCTTACTACCTACTGCTTACGGATTAAACATGACCGATTTTACAATTACTGCTACCGAAAAAACAGCAAAAAACAATAAGCTTCGACGGGATGGAAAAATTCCTGTTATCGTTTATGGAAAAAACGTCGAAAACATTCCAGCTGTCGTAAACAAACTAGAGTTTGATCGACTTTATCGTGAAGCCGGAACCTCTAACTTGATTGAGTTTCGCTTTGGAGATAAAAAATTTAAAACATTGATCAACGATATTCAGGTTGACCCTGTCACCAGCTATCCTATTCATGTCGATTTTCTTAAGGTCAATATGAAAGAGAAAATTCATGCAGAAATTCCGCTTGAATTTGTTGGGGAATCAGCCGCTGTTATGAACCTTGAAGGCTCACTTATCACACCGGTTGACAGTATTGAAGTCGAATGTCTTCCCGGTGACCTTGTTTCCGAGATCAAAGTTGATATTTCCACACTTGCAACCTTCGAAGACAACATCAAGGTTTCTGATCTTGTCGTTCCAGCCGGAATTGAAGTACTAAGTGACCCAGATGAAATTATCACTTTTGTCCAGGAGCCACGAAGTGAAGAAGAGCTTGAAGCACTCGAGACCGAAGTAGTTGAAAACGTAGAGGGCATCGAAGTAGATCATAAGGGTGAGGAAGCCCCTGAGGGTGAAGGCGAAGCCAAGGCTGAAGCTGAAGAAAACAAAGAAAAAGAATAACACCGCACTAAAAATTATTGCCTCGTTGCTACATTGTTGAATTGTTTGCATAGCCTTCTGTAATGTCAAACCATGAACTAACCACCAGCAATTGAACAATGAGTGACTTGGCGTGTTTAACAGTCAAAATATGGGGTTCCTTCTCCGATAAGTGCTCTGCGGCACCTGGAACGTAACAATGCAACAATTTTACATTAAGGTATTTGGTTGCGAATACAATGAGTGGGAAGCCTCCCGAATCAGCTTTTTGTTGCACAATCTCGGATTAAATGAGGCTGCTGAAGATCGGGCCGAAATAATCGTTGTTCTCCTTTGTTCGGTCAGAAAAACCGCAGTGGACAAGGCCTTGGGTAAAATCAGAAACTGGTCGGACAAAAAAGTAATTATCACAGGCTGCCTACTTCCAACTGACCAACCAAATTTTCTAAAGAAAAATGCTTGTTTCTGGGACGGGAAAAATATCGAGGAACTGCAAGGATTGTTGGGAGTCAATAAATTAATCGTCAGCCAGAGTTCTTTTCACAACACAAGTAGCAACCTGATTCCAATTATGAAAGGTTGCAACAATTTTTGTTCTTACTGTGTTGTGCCATACACGAGAGGGCGGGAGGTTTCGAGAAATCTCGAAGAAATATTAAAAGACGCAAAAACACTGATTGACTCCGGACACAAAGAGATCCTTCTGCTTGGCCAAAATGTGAATTCGTATGAATACGGGTTTTCTGATCTACTAAGGCGAATTAATGACATCCCAGGTGATTTTACAGTTAAGTTTACTTCC
>DAOOSE010000002.1:0-28818 GCA_035389625.1 bacterium | reverse complement strand
CAGACCATATCAGCTTCAGAGGATTCCATTATCCACGCAGCTGATATTCGGGATACGATCAATGTGCTCTGGGCGAATGGCGCCGAGGGAATTGCTATCAATGGTCAACGTATTGTTATAAGCACGGCAGTTGATTGCATAGTGAACACAATTCTTATTAACAACGTTCGCCTGTCTAATCCATATAGAATAGAAGCAATCGGAGATCAGGAGTCTATGTATTCTGCGTTGAACTCCGATGATGCACTCTCTTCGCTCCGAGCGAGGAAAAAAAGTTTTTCTACCACAGTCCACTTTCGGAAGTTAAATTCTATTCAGTTGCCCGTCTATAATGGTTCATTAAGTACCAGTATTGGAAATTAAATGCTTAAGCGGCTTGATTACATTTTAATCTTTGTCGTTTGTGTCGTGCTTGGCGTTTTCGTAATTAATCATGTCAACGCAGGTACTCAGCTTAAAAAGCTTACTCAGCCTGAAAACAGTGCTGTTTTAGCAGTTGAGGTGGCTAAGCTTGAAAAAAATAACGCTGATCTACGACATGAGGTTAGAAAACTAACCAAGGACTTGGAAACTTATGGTTCGTCCAATGAATCAGAAAAAAAACTGAGGGAGCAATACATATCTGACAATGAGAGGCTTGATTTGATGAATGGCTTGGTTGGAAAGAGTGGGCAGGGGATTGTAGCGACAATTGAGGGAAAAATGACAACTGCACAGGTTGTTGATCTAGTAAATGCAATCAAGAATATCGGTGCCGACCAGCTATCCATTAACGGCGAAAGAATTGTCATTAATACAGATCTTTCTCGCTTTGCCAATCAATCTCGGTATGAAATTCAAGTGCTTGGGAATGGAAGACTACTAAAGTCGGCAATGGAGAGAAAAGGTGGTATTGTTGAACAGATTTCGACAAAAGATCTAAATATTGTTATTACAGAGAGAGATGTCGTTACGATAGGGCCTGGCGAACCCTTAAAGCTTCGCAACTCCAAAATGTTAATTGAGAGATAGATTTAATATATCAAAGGAGAAACATGTCAGAAGATCGCAAAGTAAAGTTAGACATTCCATTTTCTACAGTGCTTAAAGTTACTATAAGTATAGCCGTATTGGTTTTGCTTTTCAGGATAAAGGAAGTTTTTATCCTGCTTTTTGTTGTTGGAATATTAGTAGCGGCTTTTCGTCCTATCGTGCAACGATGGGAACGACACATAGGAAGACCCATAGCAATCCTTTCTTTATTAGTATTGACTTTGCTAGCGATTGGGGGATTTATTTATATTATCATTCCTCCACTGGTGGAGCAGGTCGGCCAGCTGATAAACAACATGCCCGATTATATCGATCGCTATGCAAATTTAAAAACTCACTTTCCAACAATTGAGAAGGGAATTTCTTCCCTAACTCAAAATCTAGGGGACATAACAGGAAGTTTCTTGTCGTTCACTGCAAGCTTTTTTGGAGCAGTGGTGACCTTTTTTACTGTTTTAATTCTTACATTCTATTTTTTGGCGGATGAAAAAAGTTTTTCCAGGGCAATTATCCCCTTGATACCGCAGGAAAAGAAAATTTTAGCTTCAGATGTGCTTAATAAGCTGGCCCAGAAGGTGGGAGACTGGTTAAGGGGACAACTTTTCCTTGGCTTAATTATTGGTTTAATTACCTTTATTGGATTGACCATTATCGGTATTCCTTATGCACTTACTTTGGCAATAATTGCGGGAGTGTTCGAGTTTATTCCTATTGTCGGTCCGGTCATTAGCGGAGTGTTGGCAGTGCTTTCAGCATTAACAATCTCTCCGATTTTGGCGATTATTACGACTGTATTTTTTGTAATTCTACAGCAGCTGGAAAACAATTTGCTGGTCCCCAAGGTAATGCAAAAAGCGGTCGGATTGCCACCTGCCATCATTATCATCGCCGTCCTTATTGGTGGAAAGCTTCTTGGTATTTCCGGTGCTTTACTTGCGGTACCTGTCTGTGCTGTGCTTTTTGTAGTTGTTCAAGAGTGGTCTACTCTTAAGAAACTTGCCAACCCCTAAGGAGATATTTTGCTCGAAATTCAAAACCGTAAATCAAGTTTTGACTATGAGATTCTGGAAACCGTTGAAGCAGGTATTGTTTTGACCGGTTTGGAGATCAAGGCAATTCGAGCTAAGCGTGTCAGCCTCGCATCTTCATACGTTAAGATTCTTGACGGGGAGGCATGGTGGCTGGGCGGTATTATTGAAGTAGTCACTGGGGATATCCAGAGAACGCGCAAGCTACTACTTCACAAGAACGAACTCAATCGATTGTCAGGACGTGTTGGAGAGCAAGGATTGACACTTGTAGTGACTAGGTTAATTATTAGGCGAGGCAAAGCAAAGCTTGAAATTGGTCTGGGGCGGGGACGCAAGAAACATGACAAAAGAGAGTTGCTAAAGAAGAGAGATATCGAGAGAGAACTAAGCCAACAAGGATAGGTCTTATCTCAGAGAGAACTCGCAACCGCAATATTTTTGCCTGTAGAGGCCGTATTTTTTTGAGAGTTTAATTGACTGACTGTATCCATCGATACCTTTAAAATCTTCAAAGAAGAATTTTACATCATATTGCTTTGCTAGTTTGTTTCCGATTTCTTTTATTTTCTTTTGGTCCTTGTATGGGGAAACTAGAAGTGATGTGGTGACACCGCCATATTCGTTTTTTTTGGCAATCGCAAAGGCTTTTTTCATACGGTATTCATAGCAGAGGTGACATCGTTTTCCTCCCTCTGGTTCTCTCTCGGTACCGGAGATGAATTTCTTCCATGCTTCGTGGTCAGCTTGTGAAGTAATTTCTTCCACAACTTCACAACCGATGATCTCTGATAGTCTTCGGACTTCAGATAATCGCTTGTCTTGCTCTTCTTGGGGGTAAACGTTGGGATTAAACCAAAATAGATCCACATTGTTGTTTTGTATGAAAAAATCATACGTTGATGTCGAACAAGGAGCGCAACATGAGTGCAACAGAAGTTTTGGTTTTATCAAAACTTCTGAATTTTCAATTTTATAATTTTCAATTTTCAATAAATTTCTGAACTAATCTACAATTTCTCAATAACTCGCAGTTTTGCACTACGGCTTCGTGGGTTTAATTTAACTTCTTCAGTTGTGGGAACAATCGGTTTTTTTATAAGAATTTTTACAGCCGGCTTTTTTCCGCAAACACAGGGTAGATCAGGTGGGCAAGTGCATGGATTGGCTAGGGAATTAAATGCATTCTTTACTATTCTGTCCTCCAAAGAGTGGAAGGAGATGATTGCAATTTTCGACGCCGGTCTTAAAGAGTCAACAATCTCGTTTATTGCTCCGCCTAGATAGATCAACTCAGAATTAACGGCAATCCTGAGTGCCTGAAAAGTCCGCGTGGCGAAGTGTATTTTGCCCCCAAACCTACTTTTGACAGGGATTGCTTTTGCCAGGAGATCGATTAAATCACCAATTTGTTTAAAGGGTGGTTGCTTTTGCTTTCTTCTTTCGGAGATGGCCCAAGCAATTTTTGTTGCAAGTTTCTCTTCGCCAAACTCGAAGATAATCTTCTCAATCCTATCGATCGGCCACTCATTCAATATGTGTGCTGCATCAAGCTCTTGGGAGCTGTCCATGCGCATATCAAGTGGTTGCGACGGATCCTGGAAGGAGAACCCTCTCTTTTTGTTGTCTAATTGCATGGATGACACTCCTAAATCCAGAAGGGCACCATCAATTTTTGCAATTCCCAATTTATCGAGAATTGACTTTATGTTTTTGAAGTCATCATGAACTGGCGTAAAATAATCTGTCAAACCTTCGATCTCAATATATTTTTGAGCAATCGATAGTGCTCCCTGGTCTTTGTCGATACCAACAACTTTAAACTTAGTATTTTTTTCTTTTAACTTCGTCGCAATAGCGACGGCGTGTCCGCCTGCTCCTAAAGTGCCATCTACAAAAACAACATCGCTTCTCATGGAGAGATAATCAAAAGTTTCAGTAACAGTTTTTCTTAGAATGGGGATGTGTTCCATTGTCCCGTAAACTTTAGCACAAAAATACGTTTACCAAAAGACTTGACCAAAGGCATTGAATTTATGACAAAGTAACACTAGAATAGGTATCGATGGAAGAAATAAAATCATTATCACAAAACACCAATACATTTCTTGGTAAATTTTCAGATGCTTTATTTAAGCCAAAAGCAGGGGCTGAATCGAAGAATGAAAAAGTTTTGAGCTCGGCACTAATTTATGAAAAGTTTCGGGTTGCAATTGAGTATCAGGAAGAGCACCTTATTTTCAAAAATGCGATTTCTAGAATTGTTAGAAGAAAATATACTCTCTCGTCAACTATTAGCAGTGATGCGCTGTACGCCGATGTTGTAAATGAGCTTGCTTGGGCAAATTATTTAAACCCGGAATCTTTGACAGAGATTCAGGTGAAGTCAATAAAGGAGGTTTTTTCCCGCTATCTGGTGTTGCTCAGATACGCACGCTCGGCGAGGTTCAAAAAACATGAAGTCCAGGGTGTTTTGATTGGCTGGATGGCCTGTGAGATCGATGCAATAGTCAAGCCAAGCAACGAGAATGAAATTTTACTTGATTATGCATATTCAGTTTTGAAGAGTACTATCTCGATCGAAGGATCGAGAGTAAGTGAACCGGATCATGAACTCCAATTAAAGATTGTAATTATGATGTTCCTTCTTCGTCCGGATTTACCCCAAGTTCAACTGTGGCTAGTGGATCGGATCTACCCCAAGTGGAGAGAATTTGACAAAGAGGAAGCAAAAAAGTTCGCCAGAAGTTTCGACCCTTACTTCAACAAGGTTGAGCGTGTCCTTAACTTTCCATTGCGATCGCGCTATCTTTCCTATGTTCGCCGTAACATTGCGCCATTTATATTGATAAGAGCTTTGCTTGCTTCTGGTAAAATTGAGGAAAGTAAAGTCAAGGGTAACCCAACCCTATTTAAGAACCTCCTGCTGGAAGTCTATGACTCAATGGTTGTAGATGCCAGGGAGAAAGTTTGGAGGGGTACTTGGCGAGCACTTATCTTCATCGTGTTGACCAAGATTTCACTTGCCTTTTTGCTTGAGGTTCCCTTTGATAAATATCTTTCGGGTGAGATTAATTACGTTTCTTTGATTATAAATGTTGCACTTCCGCCCGCACTAATGCTTTTGGCCGGGACATTTGTAAAGTCCCCTCCACTAAACAATCGGATAGTGGTGGCGAATGCTCTTTATAATATTATTACCAAAGATAAAGTGGATTCTAAAAATTTTATCTTAGCCAAAAGAGAAGTTTTACCCTGGGGAAACATTTTCAATTTACTCTATGCCGTTTTTTCAATCTCGATAATGATCGGAGTGATCACTCTTCTTCGACGGCTTGATTTTAATATTCTGAGCATCTTTTTGTTCTTCTTTTTTGTTTCAGTTGTCTCCTTTTTTTCCTTTAGGATTCGCAATATTGCACTCGAATTGGCAATGAAGCGAAGTAAGGATGACGCTCTCACCTCTGCGATGGAATTCTTGCTTTTGCCCTTTATTAGGGTGGGGAAGAGCATTTCTGAGCGATTTGCTCGCCTCAATCCTTTTATAGTTGCGCTGGATTTTTTGATAGAAGCACCGCTTAAGACGATAATGAAATTTACAAATTCCTGGTTTCGTTTCATTAATTCCAAGAAGGAGGAGTTGGAAAATTGATCTTAGCTGATAGCTTATGGCTTATAGCAAATTACAGGGGGCTTGCTATTGACTATTAGCTATTAGCAGTTAGCGAAGGAGGTTCCATGTTGCAAGATAAAGTGGTATTAGTGGTAGACGACGATTTGACGCTTTCGGAGATGTACGTTGAGAGAGTTAAAGCCGAGGGGGCAACAGTCTTGGTAGCTCGTGATGGCGAGGAAGCATTGGCTCAGGTGAGAGATAATCACCCCCATGCCATAATTCTCGATATTATGATGCCCAAAATGAATGGGCTGGATGTTTTAAGGGCTCTATATGAAGATAGTTCAACAAAAAACATTCCAGTAGTAATTCTTACGGCACTTGATGACCAGGAAAAACGCCGAGTTGCGGCTGAATACGGAGCCGCTGATTATATTGTAAAGTCGGAATCACTTCCCGTGGATGTCATTGAAAAACTGAAGACCATCTTAATTTAGGCGGTCAAATCCATTGACACAAGGCGGATTTCTGTGTTATAGTAAATATCTAACAAATTGTTCTATAGATTTCCGAATATTATTTATTTCGCATTGATCTATACAGCAATTGAGCGAAATACAGGGTATGAACCCTTTGTTACGCACTGATTTTCAGACTGTTGGGTCTTGTAATAAATAAATGTTCTCAATTTTTTGTTGAGAACTAAGGAAAAAAACATGTATATGCAACGTTCCCGCCAAGGTTTTGGTGGAAGAGGTAGTTCGTTTGGTAGACCATCATTTGGTGGCACAAGTTCTCGTAATTTTGGTTCGCGGAATAGTAATTTCCGTTCTTCTTTTTCGAAACCGAAAAGGGAGAGGGGAGAGCATATTAATCCCGCGCTGTTTATAAAGAAAGCTGTTGAAGCACTAGTTGAAACTCCTGTCACGACGCGTCCATTTACTGATTTTAATCTTTGTCCTGAGATACAAACGAATCTATTAAAAAAGAATTACTCGGTCACGACCCCGGTCCAGGATGCGGCTATTGAGCCGATTCTTGCCGGACGCGACCTCATTGGATTAGCAAATACGGGAACGGGCAAAACAGCTGCTTTTCTCCTGCCACTTATCAACAAGGCCTTTTTCAACCGCACAGAGAAGGTGTTGATTATCGCTCCTACGCGCGAACTTGCTCTTCAAATCGAGACGGAGTTCCGTCAGTTTTCATGGAGTATGAGACTGTTTTCTGCGGCTTGTGTCGGCGGAATGCCAATCTATCATCAGATCAACAACCTAAAACGCAATCCTCAATTTGTAATAGGTACTCCTGGTAGATTGAAAGATTTAAGCGACCGTGGATTGATCGAGTTTGGTACATTCAAAAATATCGTATTGGATGAAGTTGACCGCATGCTTGATATGGGTTTTGTTGACGAGATCAAAGCAATTCTTGCTGCTCTTCCAAAAGAACGACAGTCACTCTTTTTCTCGGCGACTATGCCTCCCAAAATTAAAGAATTAGCTGCTAAGGTTCTCTCAGATCCTGTCACAGTAGAAGTCAAGACAGGTCAAACTGCCCAAAATGTTGACCAAGATATCGTTCGTGTCCGCAACAGTTCCGATAAATATGGTGAGCTAACCACCCTTCTCTCAAAGTCTGAAGTCAAGAAAGCCCTAATCTTTATTGAGACGAAGCGTGAGGTTGAGAAGGTTACCGAACAGCTAGTTAGTAGTGGTTTTCGTGCGCAGTCAATTCATGGAGACAAGAAGCAACGCGAACGCCAAAGAGCATTAACCCAATTTCGCAACGATGCCATCAATGTTTTAGTCGCCACAGATGTGGCCGCTAGAGGACTTGATATCAAAGATATAACTCATGTGATAAACTATACAATACCTCAGACTTACGATGACTACGTTCATCGTATTGGTCGGACCGGTCGCGGAAGCAGCAAAGGTTTCGCCTTAACTTTCGTTTAGGTCTCTTTGTTGCCTTAACTGTCCACAACCGGCAGCAATATCAGTGCCCAGCGAGGTGAATCGGCAAGTCTTTATACTGTTCTGGCTTAAAATATTTTCAAATCTCTCTACCGCGCAATTGGTTGATGACTTAAGGTTTCCCGACTCATTCAGGGTGCTTAGTTTAACGATAAATGGTCGTTCCCTGACTAGGATAGCAAGCTTTTCTGCCATCTCGGGAGAGTCGTTAACATTTCTAATCAAAATGTAATTTAACTTTGGAGTCGTGCTTGTCTTTTGGGCAAAATACTTTAGGGCGCTCAGTGATTGTTTTAAGCCAACCACTTTTGGCATTAGTATCCTTCTTGATTGGTCAGTAGGCGAGTGCAGCGAAAGGTGAATTTTTATTACTAGTGGAAGTGAGAGGTTTGCCAGCTCTCTTATTAAATTAGGTTTTACTCCGGTAGTAGTAATGGTAATTTGTGAATTTGGGTAGATGATTGCTAAGTGCTTAATATTCGAAATTACATTACTAAAGTTAAAGAATGGTTCCCCCATCCCGGAGAACGAGAACAAAAACTTTTGTTGGGTCATTAGGTTCAAGTTGTAATCACGTTTCTGCACTGGTCTAATAATTCAGTCGAAGACAAGTTTCTCACACTGTCATTGTTTAAATTATCGGATGTGCTACAGAACTTACAGTTCATCTTGCAACCAGTCTGAGTCGAGACACAGATAACATTCTCTTCATTAATTTGGTAGTACCCAGTTTCGATTAATTGTCCATCATCTGTTTTCTGTAAATATTTATGACTTGTCCCGTCTTTTGATCTTAATGTTTTGATGATTTGCATTTACCTCCTTAACTTTTGATTTACGTAGATTCAAAAGAAAGGGGGACTCCTAGCAGGCGGAAAGTGGTTGGCTTGAAATAAAAAAATCCCCTTTAAAATAGGGGATTTTTCGAAGAAAAATATATTAACAAGCTTGGGCGGCGGATCACACAACAAGGGAAACAAAAAAATGCGCCTATTGGCGCACTTACAGGGGGAACCCAGAATGTATGGATTAAATATTAGAAGTTTTGTGGTCTCCATAATTATTAATACCACACCCCTACATTTTTCACCATGTGGATAACTATTCTTATTGTTTAGGGATATTTTCTAAAACCGCTTCAATGATTTTATAGCGTGTGTTTACAAATGCATCGCGATTCTCGGGGCGTTTTGGGTACGTGCGGTTGCTCAATTATTATTTAACCCAGAGAAGCTGGGGATATTACTGAGATTAACAGAGAGTTTCTGGCCAAAATAGACAACCATAAAATAGGATTTATCGGCTGGAAACGAAGAATGGTCTAAGTATTATGCCCTCGTAAGAGTTACGCGGCTTTTTTCTGTCGATAACGATCAAGAGATTTCAAATACCTTTTGCGCAAGCGAAGATTTTTTGGGGTTACCTCGAGAAGCTCATCATCTTCGAGAAAGTCTATGCATTGCTCCAAGCTCATGATTGTGGCTGGAGTTAAAATTGTCGCTATGTCAGAGTTCGAGGCCCGAACATTGGTAAGGTTTTTCGTTTTGGTAACATTTATCTCAAGGTCATCTTCGCGTTGATTAAGTCCGACGATCATACCTTCATACACCTCGGTTTGTGGCGGGATAAAGGTAATACCCCTGTTTTGCGCATTGTTCAGACCATATGTGACAGCTTTGCCGTTGTCAAAGGAGATGAGAACCCCATTACGAAGTCTTGGTATTGCGGGTCCGATCGGCTGCCATCGGAGGAATAAGGTATTCATAATTGATGTTCCTTTGGAAATTGTCAAGAGTTGGTTTCTTAATCCCAAAAGTCCGCGAGTTGGGATTTCAAACACCAGTCGAGTTGTACCGTCGGTGTTTTCTGATTGTTCGAGCAATATTCCGCGTCTGCGACCGACTTCTCCGGTAATCGTGCTTGCGAATTCAGATTGGACATCGATTGTTAGCTCTTCGATCGGTTCTGACTCGACGCCATCGATTTTTTTAGTGATAACGTGAGGTTTACCAACTTGAAGTTCATATCCTTCACGGCGGAGGGTCTCGATAAAAACGGAGAGATGAAGTTCGCCCCGACCGGAGAGAATATACTCACCTGTATCAGAGAGCTCAAATTTCATTGAAACATTTGTTTCAAGCTCTTTTTTAATGCGGTCGAGCAGCTGTCGGGCGGTAACAAATTTACCCTCTCTGCCGGCAAAGGGGGAAGTATTGGCATAAATTTCAATATTTAGTGTTGGCTCTTCAATATCAATTGCAGGCAGGGCTTCCGGAGTAATGCTGTCTGCTATTGTGTCCCCAATAGATGCATTTTTAATACCTGAGAGCATGACAATGTCGCCGGCCAAAGCCTGCGTTACCTCAATCCGCTTCAAGCCATGATTGACCAATACCTTTTCAACTCTGGCATTTTCAGATGAACCGTTTTTGTTTAGTAAAGCAACAGTAAGCCCAGGCTTGACGATGCCACGGGCCACTTTTCCGACCACATACTTGCCCTGATAGTTATCCCAGTCAAGAGCAGAGACTAGAAGTTGGAATGGTTTTTCAGTCTCTGACTCTGGGGCCGGAACATGCTCAATGATTGCATCAAGAATTGGTGTTAGATCGGCGCTTTCCTCGGTATTGGCAGGCAATTCGCTCCATGCTTTTCCATCTCGTCCGATAGCGTAATAAATTGGAAACTCTAGCTGAGAATCATCAGTTGCAAGCTCGAGAAAAAGGTCAAATGTACGATTGATAGTTCTTTTGATGTCGGCATTTGGCTTATCAATTTTGTTGATAACCACCATTGGTTTGAGGCCAAGTTCGAGTGCCTTTTTGAGAACAAACTTAGTCTGAGGCATTGGCCCTTCCTGGGCATCGATTACCAGGACGGCGCCATCTGCCATATTGAGAGTTCGCTCTACCTCGCCACCGAAATCGGCGTGGCCGGGGGTGTCAATGATATTAATCTTTGTGTCTTTGTAAATGATCGCGGTATTCTTAGCCAAAATGGTAATTCCACGTTCGCGTTCCTGATCATTTGAGTCCATTATCAAAACCTGCGAAAAAGCCGCTTCGTTTTCGCGGAAAGTTTTGGACTGTTTGAGTAGCCCATCGACTAAAGTTGTTTTGCCATGGTCAACGTGAGCAATTATCGCCACGTTTCTGATATTTGTTTTTTCCATCTCTGTACAGAACCTTTAAACGCAAAATTAAGTCTCTGGTGATTACCCTCATAACCCGAGTTGAGCTGGAGGACAGGACTGGGGCGACTAAGCCCCTGAATTGCTTCGTAACAACAATATCATACGCTAATTAAGCGTATTTGCCAACTGAATTTCACTGTTATTTTGCAAGCTGGTCGTCGTTCTGATTCGGTCTGACTGGGGCCGAAGCCTTGCAATCACGACAAAACCAAACCGTGTGATTCTCTCCCTGGGTGTCAGCGCCCTCTGAATCGGTCGTAACTGAAATCATGCTTTTCTGTTCCATATTTCCCCCGCACCTTGGACAGTTCATTTTGCATCTTTCTTTTAAGATCTTTTAATCCTACGCTCAAACACGCAAAATAGCAAATGGAGAATTGGAAAATTCTCTTTGTCTGTTGATTCAGACCACGCCAATGTCATTTTGCTTTTAATCCAATCAAAGAGAGTACTGGACTACTTATTTAGTAAATGGTAACCTTAGGTTAAGATTTTTCACTCCAAGTCTATGAACAATCAAAAAGATGATCAAGTAAAACAAGCACTCGAGCTACTTACCCTTCACGAGAGGGTGATCGGGAATTTGTATGAAGTTTATGCCCATTCTCACAACTTTGATTTTTGGCAAGAGTTGGCAAGAGAAGAGGCTGCTCATGCTCACTGGATCACATCTCTGGAGAGAGGGATTGCCTTTGGGAAGATTCAGATTTCAGATTCTACAAAATTTGACCTGAAAGGTCTCAAGGCCTCTATCGATCAGATCAATAAAATGCTTGATGATGCTAAAAATCACAGTGAAAAACAAGCACTTGAAACGGCTTACGCCCTGGAAAAGTCTATTCTCGAAGATAAATTCTTGAGTATCGTATCGAGTACGGATCCTGAGGTTTGCAGGGTATTGCGTGAGCTGGAGCGTGAAACCAAGGTGCATCGCGAAGCACTTGAGGATGAATTGCGAACAATTAAGGCTTAATCTAATGAAAAAGGAAACACTTCTCAAAAGGACTCCTGAGCACCAAAAGTATGTTTGCGTGCCATGTGGTTATGTTTATGACCCGGAAAAAGGCGATCCTAAGGATGGTGTAGCGCCAGGCACTCCTTTTGACGACCTGCCATATGATTGGGTTTGCCCTGTCTGCGGCGCTCCCAAGGATGACTTCGTCAAAATTCAGAAGTATCGTCGATAAATCAAATTGAACTTCTTATCGTTCGATCATTACTTGGTCATTACCGCCATCGGTTATTTGCTCTATGTTACCATTCACATCGGCAATAAATAAGTTCTTTGAAAATTGACCACTGGGTGCTGTCCCAACGATGCGTTTGCTATCATTAAGCCACCGGCCAAAGAAAAATCCGTCTGGCAGTTTTACATACTTATGTGTTGCATTATTTTTTATGAAATACTTGGGTCGAAAATCTTTGCTCCTATTCTCGACTGTGTACTGTCCGTCAGGAGAAATTGTTTTTTGTCTTCCTGAGTCATGCGTTTTTAATCCGACCGAATCAACAACTTTTCCGTTTATGTCAAATGCCAACTTTTTATCGGAAGTTAACGATACTAGTATTTTTCCATCTTCTGACCATGTGGTGTTTCTTGGTCGTTCGTTATCCAGTGAAACTAAAGAGTCAACTACTATTTGCTGAGTTGCTTCTTTACTTTCCGATGTAGCAAGATCGACTAGATAGATCTTCAGCATCAGCTCTAGACTCTGGGAGCTGGGCAGATCGCTATTATGTGTTTGACTAATAATGTCCACGTAAGCAAAGTAACGTCCATCAGGTGAGATATTCGTATCATTTACAAAATTACCGCCGGAAGGAAAAGAAAGAACTTTTTTTGGCTCCATGCCGCTAGAATCGGTAATCCAGACCTCGTGATCACGGTTAAAGATAATTTTTTCGACTGGACCATCGAAATCGAGTTTGCCTGTGGTTTTTGTGACGGTTATTATCTCTTTGCTTCTGTAAATATCGATAATATAGCTACTCCCAAGTATGATGATTGAAATTGATAAAAGGGCCAACAAAAGTCTGTTGGTGCTTAGTTGTGGATTCGAATATTTTACGACGAAATCACTTAATCCTGCCAAGACAAAAAGTACCGGAATGGTAAAGAGCGTGATCAAATAACAGGATGCAACTTTTAGATTTTGAAGATTATTTACAACAGAGGGTAGGTGTTGCATTACCGAAAAACTCACCAGGCTCATTGCAGCACCGGATATTATCAATGCCCACGATCTATTCAATTTAGGACGAAAAGCGGCCAATAGCAGATAAATTACTGGGAATATAGCAGTTAAAGAATAGTTTCCTAGGAAATTTGGGATTAATTGAAATGGGAAAAAGAAATAGGCAGCGAATGATTCGGAAACCTCTAAATTACCAGCAAACCAAAATGCGGCGAGGCAAAACAGGAATGGGATAATATTAGCCATTACCCAGGTTGCGGTGGAAATTGACTGCTTAAACTCTCTGCGTGCAACGATATAGGCAATTGCAACGGGAACCACTGACAGTAAAATAGAAAAAAATTGAATTATAATAAATTGAGCAATTAACGAAGTATCGGCACTACCTTTAAGTATGAAGGCAGAAAGGATCATCGTTATTGCAAAGATGGCGTAGCAAAGTGCAAGCAACGTTATCCAGATAAGGTTATACACCTTCCATTTTTGATTGTCTTGTTGATAATTAGCTTGCAATACGTTCTCTTGCTGGCTAGTGAGATCCATGGCCCCTCCGTTCTATTTGTTAGAACTATCTTACTCTCGTTTTAGACTACAATTCAAGTTTTTATAAAATTAGAATAAAGAATGGACTGGATGCTACTCGAGATAGGTCAGACATCACAACAGGATACTGTCAAGCCTGACGAATTCACTGTAAAGAAGGTGATAGGGTGAGAAGGGGGTGCGATGTGAAACAATAAAATTTTTTAAATTAGTGTCATTTGTTTGATGACATAGACTTGATTTGGTATATAAAAGGTGTAAAGTAAATATTTGAATAAATTCACTACAAGTAGATCAAATATATTCTGATTTGGGTTTGATCTACTCTAGGGGGTGTATTAGCTTCGACAGAAGGACTTTGAAAACGAATTGCAAGCCGGTAAGATGGTCGCCGTAAAGTACCCTCAAAATTCCAAATGCAAAAACATTTGTTAGCAAAGTTGCATCTGCTTTTTCAGCAATGCGCTTTGCGCCAGTTGCTGCCTAACTATTAGTTAGTCGGTAACCGTTCTCTCTTGAGCTTCTCGACTTGAGAGTCAGGACGCCATATTTCGAGATGCTGGGTCCCTGATGCTCTAGCTTGGATCACTAAGACTTACTCGAGCTAGGAAATGTAACTTTTGTCACGGTTTGATTGCATTTCCAATCCGCCAGCTGGCGGGCTTAACCGTGTCTATGCTTGTAGATTGTTCGTTATTCACCTCTCTGGACGCGGGTGCAACTCCCGCCACCTCCACCAAATAAAAATTACTAGCCAATGGCTAGCAATTTTTAGTAATAAAGGGATTAACTATTTTATTTTTGTTGCTTCGATTTTCAAGCTTTCAAGCGGAATTCCATCATACTGTCGTTTGCTGATGTCCTTGTCCTCGGATAGAATTTTAACATCAAAACCGGCGGCTTTAACCATTTTTAGATAGTCTTCTTTTAAGAGAGCACCGCTGACACAGCCGGAAAGTAGTTCTTCGCTGTTTTTTAACTCGTCTGATATATCCTCCAATAGTACAATGTCGGAGACAAACATTTTGCCTCCTACTTTTAGCGCTCTGTATGCTTCGGCAAAGACTTTGGATTTGTCTGGTGCAAGATTGATGACGCAGTTGCTGATAATAATGTCGACTGAGCTAGATTCGACGGGAAGATCTTCGATATCACCAAAAAGAAACTTCACACTTTTGTGCCCCAGCTTTTTGGAGTTAGCCTCAGCTTTCTTGATCATCTCTTTGGAAAAATCTACCCCGATAACCCTGCCGGATTTTCCGACTTTTTTAGCTGCTAGAAAGCAATCAAATCCTGCACCAGAGCCTAAATCCAAAACAGTATCGCCTTCCCTAATACTTGCCATCGCTGTAGGATTGCCGCAGCCAAGCCCAAGATTGGCATCAGGAGCAGAGCTGATTTCGTGGTCGGAGTAGCCGATACTTTTGGCTATATCCTCGTTTGATGGTTGACTATTACCGCAACTCGGGCAGCAGTTTTCCGATGTTGTTGCAATTTTGCTGTAATGTTTTTTAACTATGTCCTTAATCTCGTCTTTATTCACTTCATTCTCCTTACAGCTTATTAGTTCCGATTTCTTCATTATCATAAAAGCCGCTTTTGATCTTTTCCAGGTCAAATCCGGCTTCAAGATATTTGGTTTCGAGCCGTTCGTTTATTGCGTTATCGAGCTTGACCAGTATTTCCTCATGAATGCAATGTTTACCAGATTTTTCGAGGGCTACTTTGTAATAATAATTATCCCAATAGCTGACGTCAAAAAAAGTTGATTGCAGGTTGGCTTCGAGAGTGTCCAGTGCTTTGACCAGTTTTGATTCAAAAGTATCTCTTGATTCATACTCATTCCATATATCGAAGATCTCTTGACCCAGATCTCCGCCGACCATTTTCTTAACTTTTTCAATTTCAAGCTTTTCAAGCCGATCTTTCTCTGCCTTTGCCGCCGGATATCTTAGCGCTGTACCATGGGGAGTGTCTCCGATCTCTGCTTCTGTAATGTCATGAATTAGTGCCATTTTCAACGACCTTAAAAGGTTCGGCTTGGTCTTGAGGTGCGGGTAAACCAGCAAAATCATTAACGCCAGCTGCCAGGAGTGGTCAGCCACGCTCTCATGCCGATCCTTAGATAATTTGATCGTTCGCAGCTGAGATTTGAGCTTGTTTGAGAACTCAATGAATTGTAGAATTGTTTGCGCTTCTTTTTCCATAGTCACAATTTAGCACTTGGTAGGATTTTTTGCTACTGACAATGCCAATGGTCACTGGTTCGTCTGCTTTGAATCTTTTATTAAAGATTTTCCAGGTTAATATCTCTAGATTTAAGTCATGAATAATGGCATTTTTTTTAAAAATCGGCATGAGGCGGGAGAGAAGCTAGTGGATAAATTAAAACAATACGAAGGTCTGGATGCTGTCATCTATGCCTTGCCTCGAGGTGGAGTGGTCATTGGGGCCGAAATCGCTAGAAATCTGAATCTTCCTCTGGATCTTGTCTTGGTGCGAAAAATCGGCCACCCCTATAATCCCGAATTTGCTATCGGCGCGGTCTCAGAGAGCGGTCAAATTGTGGGTGATGTGCTCATTCCAGACCGTGTTGATCCAGAGTGGCTAAGTCAGGAGCTGGAAAGATTAAAGAAGGAGATTGCCAGACGTCGCCAACTTTATCACAAAGGCCGTCCATCGATCCCAGCAAAGAATAAGATTGCAATCATTGTCGATGATGGAATTGCCACCGGCTCTACGATGCTAGCGGCCATAAAGGAAATTGAGACTCAAAGCCCAAAGAAAATTGTAGTGGCAGTGCCAGTCTCACCGCCGGATATTGCTGATGTTATCCGCAGGGGAGCTAACGAAGTTATCATACTTTTGAATCCGGACCAATTTGCAGGCTCAGTCGGAGCATATTACATAAATTTTGACCAAGTTACTGACGAGGAAGTAGTTAAAATCATGGAGCATTTCTAGTTTGCCACCAATAGAGCAAAACCCAACACTCCGAACCGTATACTTATCAAAGGTATTGTAATAAAATAGAGGCAATAACAAAGGAGGAATTCTGGAAAATTCAGAGTACTTAGGAAATGTTTCGCCGCAAGATCAATCTGTACCTGACAGTCGGTTGTGGAAAATTATTAACTTAATTTGGATTTCACTGTTAGGGGTAAACTATATAGTTGTTCTTGCAATAATTGTCGCAGGTATTTGGGGGATGTTGAATGGAGGTGGGGGTGATGCACCACTTTTACTGTTCCTAGTGTTCTGTCTGGCTGGACTGGTCTTCATATCCATTGCTTTTGTATTTGCTATTCGAGAGTTCAAGCGGACGATTAGTTTCAAAGTGTGGGTTCTTGTAAATATTGTCCCATTTCTTCTCTGTCTCAATCCGTATCTTAAATCTTTCGATATCGATCTTCTGCCAGAAATATCTATCTTTGCGTCACTTCCGCTCCAAGTGATCCCTTTGGTTGGAGGAAGTGGCTTGGCTATTATTTTATCACTGATATATTTGGTCCTAGCTGCAACAAAGCCAAGACAAAATTCCAGACCATCGATATTTATAACTCTTGGTATTGCTATTTCTTTGTTAGCAATATCTGTATTACAGCATCTCCCGTCATTCGTAAGTAATTTGCAGGATTTGGATAGAGTATCTTACTACTATGTATCCCTGATTGCTGTTCCCTTAGTACTCGTATTGGCGGGAGCTTATGATGTGGCGACAAAGCTTCGTTCGAAGCTCCTAAGCCTTATCATAATATGTTTGCTGATGATATCAGTTCTTGCTGGGGGCGGCTTGTTGGTGGACAGCAAGAGGGCCAGAGATCTTATTGAGGAAGCAAAAGTTACCAACAATCTTGATTACAGCACACCGATCGAAAAGATAATTTTCATACGTGATGGCAATACATGGATTACTGACTCCAACGGGAAAGTCCCAGTAAAGATTGAGTCTCGATCCGACTCGAGGATTGATTTTTTGGGCCAGGAGGGGTTGTCACCAGATCAAAATTATTTTGCCTACGCAGACCAAATTAGTAATCAGACTCTTATTGGAGATGAATTTGATACCCGAAATTTCAAGGTTGCTTTTGATTTACACACAATAGAGCTGTCCACGATGGAGGATAGAGTGATTGCTAGTCCGGTGCTGCCCGCTTCGTCATTCACGGTAGATGTTGGTTGGTCTCAAGATGGAAAAATATTGGTTAATACCTCTGGAAAGGTCTTTGCCTATGGATTGGATGGGAAAGTTATTGATTCCAGTTCTTTGAAACCAGAAACGAGTAAGCGACGAAAAACAATCTCTCCTGATGGTAGCTATAAGGTTGAGGGCAAGGCGAAAAATAATTTGACAAAATACTATATTTTCGGTGAGAAAGGAAAAAAGTATATCAAGCTACCTGATAATTTCGGTTATGGTCGCTGGCTAAATGACAGCAAGCGCGTAGTTTTGATGTCTTTCAGTGGCTTGTATATTGCTGACGTAGATGGCAATCTAAAACAAATTACCAATGGTAATTATGACCGAATAAGCATTGAGCAATAAGAATTAATTTTTTACTATTCGCAAATACTTATAAAATGCTATTCTTGATTCAGAAATAATTTGAATAGCGGCTAACATGTCTGGACAACCCATAGATTAGGAGATAGATGGAAAACAACGCCAGAGAGCATAAAGTAAAGATCACAATATTAAGCTAAAAGCGTGTCATTTTCTCGTATATACGAAAATTTGACACATTTTCATAAAGGGGTAGTTGTGTATATTGTCGTTGTTTGAGTAAAAATATTGGTAGGGGAACTTAACTTTGCGCAAGAGATTTAGCGTTGGTAGATATTATTTATAATTATTGCTTTGGTGACAGGAGTAGTCCCTCGACAAGCTCAGGAAAAATTCTTTAGATTAATGCCACCGAAGGTAAGTCAAAGATCATTTAATCGTTCCTTTTAGGTACCTATTTTTTTGAGTGTTTGTAAATATAGATAGTGCATAAGGTGATCATTGATAATAAGGCCATGGAAAACACCACTGCTATAAAAAAGGGATTAGACAAGAAAGTTGTCAGAACGAGACTTTTGTCTTGAAGCATAGCTATCATGACGAAGGGCTATGGGTCAAAGAGAATTGGATGGAAAGCAATAATGCTGCGCATATTGCATATCGTAAATCATCGACCTGGTTTCAACTATTAGGCCAAGCAGGTTTTGAAATTACCGGCTACCACGAGCCAGCGCCTAAAAATATGAATTGGGGTCACAACGATCCGGAGCGCTATTATTCAATCCAAAAGCGAAGCTAGTACCAGCTACTTTCATATTTGAATGCAAGAAGAAATAGCACAATTAGTGCTGTTTGAAAAAAACATTCACCTTGCTTAGTTTTGTGCTTGCTGGAAGAGATCTGTAAAAAACTGTGCGATTTGACCGATCGGTCCCTCTCCGCCTATAGAGCGGAGAATATAAACCAAAATTGTGGTGAGTAGTGCTGAACCAATAAAAAATCCAAGACCGTAGGCAATACCACGCCAAAAATTCCATTTCAGGCTTGATTGTTTTTCTTGATATTTTTTCATATCAAGGAGAACGGAGTGCAATTCCTTTAAATTTTTATGAAACTCTGACTCTATATCTTCACTCATCGAGCCCTCCAGCCGCCGTCGACAAACAGTACGTCGCCGGTAACATAGTTTGACTCATCACTGGCCAGGTAGAGTGCGGCACTAGCAATATCCTCGGCCTTGCCAGTATGACCTAGTGGAGTATTACTTGCGACCATTTGTTTGAAATCGGGATTCTCGAGATAGTCTTTGGTCATATTTGTCTCAATAAAGCCGGGAGCGATCGCATTTACCCGAATGTGATAAGGGGCGAGATCAATTGCTCCTGCTCTCGTGAGCTGAACCACGCCGCCTTTGGCGGCACAATAGGCAATAGCACCGTTGAAACCGACCTCTCCAAGGATAGAGCTCATGTTGATGATCGATCCCTTGATTTTTTGTTCTTTCATATAGTTTGCGGCTGCACGCATACCGTAAAAGACGCCTGAGAGGTTGACTGAAATTATCTTCATCCAGCTCTCGTCGGTGGTATCAAGCAAGCTGTTGGCTGTGCCGATTCCGGCATTATTTACCATAATATCAAGTCTGCCAAAGTGGCCTGCTGTCTGAGCGACAAGTTCCTCGACCTGTTCAGAGTCGGAAACATCACATTTGATAAAAAAGGCGCTTTGGGGATGTTTCCTAATGAAAATTTCCACGGTATCATTAATATCGGAAAAAATAACTTTAGCCCCTTCGGTGACGAATCGTTCGGCAGTTGCCAATCCGATTCCGGAAGCTGCTCCTGTGACAATTGCTACTTTATTTTCAAGCCTCATAATCCTCCAATTGTTTAATCTCTTCTGTGTTATTATACTAAAGACAAAGTCAGGTTAGCAAGTTAACTTTTCGAAAATGATCACTATTCAAATACTGTTTCTGGTCTTAATGATCTTTATTGCCTTCATGGAGGCCTCTCTTCTCTATGCAACGATTTTGGGGGCGCCGACGGTATATGCCAACAGGCAAGCGATCATCGATTCCCTTAGGCTTTCGGGATTAAAAAGCGGCGAGACTCTGATCGACTTGGGTTGCGGTGATGGCAAAAGCCTGATAATAGCCTCCAAAGAATTCGGAGCGAAAGGGATTGGCGTTGATCGTTCACTTTATTGTTATCTGGTTGCCAATTTCAAGGTTTGGTTGGCAGGGGAGAGAAAGAACATCCGGATTATTTGGGGTGACTTTCGGAGGGTTGAATCGGATTTAGCGCAGGCAGATGTTGTGTACTTGTACTTGTTAAATTCGGTGCTTGCAAAAATTGAGCCATGGTTATTTAAACACATCGGGAAGGACACAAGGGTGGTTTCCCTTGCCTTTCAATTTCCTGACTTAAAGCCAGAAAAGGTTATTACGACAAAGAACCTAAGAATAGACTCTAAGGTAATGCTCTACCGCAATCTTAATCGTTAACGTCATCGAGGCAATATTCTTACCTTGGTTAACAAGGGTCTTGACCCGTTCGACAGGGTCAGGGTCATAGTAAGCGAAGTCGAACTATTGACAAAATGTAAAGTTTACTTTACATTTTTCTTGTAAGACTTATTACAAAGATAAGGACACAGTGGAAGAAAATGAATTAAATATTGAGAACCGACTGCGTGAGCTTAGAAAGCAGCGCAATTTGAGCCAAGAGGAGTTGGCTGATGCGCTTGGCATC
This sequence comes from bacterium, assembly GCA_035389625.1. Classification (GTDB taxonomy): domain Bacteria; phylum Patescibacteriota; class UBA1384; order XYA2-FULL-43-10; family 1-14-0-10-43-13; genus DAOOSE01. The sequence goes on along the minus strand of DAOOSE010000002.1, from coordinate 7,975 downwards.
TCGCGTCAGTCAGTCATTGCTTTGGAACAAGGGCGTTTTATGCCGTCATTGCCGCTAGCTGTGACTATTTGCCAATTTTTTAACTCTGCATTCGAAGATATGTTTGAATTTGAGAATTCTATTAGAGAAATACATAATGGAATAGAAAAGATAGAGGATACAATTAATAAAAATGATTCCGACCAGTCGGGATCGAGAAAGGAGAACATGGTAGAATTAGAACCTTGGCGTCCACTTCGCGAAGCGGTAACGCTGCGAGACGCGATTGATCGATTGTTTGAGGACAGCGTCATTACTCCTGGTCGTTCGGGAGTGGCGATGCCAAAAATTGATGTCATCGACAAGAAGGATTCTTTGGTAGTTAAGGCCGAGCTTCCCGGCATGAAGGAAGACCAGATCGAGGTAGAGGTTAAAGATAACATGCTAACCATCTCGGGCGAGAAAAAAGAGGAAAAGGAAGAGGAGAAAGAGGGCTACTATTACAAAGAAAGCCACTCTGGAAGCTTTTCCCGCACAGTTTCGCTTCCCGCCGAGGTTATGGCTGACAAAGCCGATGCTTCGATGAATGATGGCGTCTTGACTATCACGGTACCCAAGGTTGAGGAAAAGAAAGCAAAGAAATTGGAAATTACTCGAAAGTAACGCCCAATACCAAAACTCCCCCGACTAGTCGGGGGAGTTTTGTCAAAAGAGACCAATGAAGAAACCAACCCTCAAATATTATGCAATTTTATTTTTTGTGATGGCCGCCTCGATGGTAGGGGGCTATTATCAGGGATTGCACAGTAATGATGCATTGGACTTTCTTAGGGAATATTATCCATTTTTAGCCCTGATTGATCGTGCTCCTGACTTTGCAATATTTTTATTCATTCTATTCAACAATGCGTTCAAAGTGTTGGTCGCTATGTTTGCTGGGATTTTCTTTGGGATTGCTCCGCTGTATTTTATTTATTCAAATGGATTTTTGTTAGGAATGGTGACTCCACTCATCGTAAAGAACGGCAGCTGGCAACTTTTGGCAGCCGGAATATTACCGCACGGGATTATAGAACTAAGTGCGGTATTGATCGGTGCTACTTACGGTCTCTGGCTTGGGGTGAAAATGTTTCGACTGATCTTTTTCAAGGAGCCGATCGATGATGTCTTTAAAATTGCTTTATTGAAATATGTAAGAGTAATCGTACCCATGCTCTTGCTTGCTGCAATCATTGAAGCTTATGTGACTCCAATAGTGATGGGGATAATTTCAGGGTAATCTCAAATGTAGGGTTTCGATCATCGGTTTAGTTCTGGTGGGCATTACAGGACTCGAACCTGTGGCCTCTGCGATGTGAACGCAGCACTCTAACCAACTGAGCTAAATGCCCACAGTAGAACGTTAAGAATTTACCACAAGATTACCGGATCTTCAATTTGTTAATGAAACCTTCAGCTTCTTTGCTTTAGTTCGGCAGCACCTTTTCTTTGGCTTTCGATTGCAATTTCAATACATTCGTTGGGGTCATAGCCAAGCTCGTAACAAAACTTAATGGTTGAAAAAATTACGTTCCCTAGCTCTTTTTGTAGTTCTAGGTCGGTATGGGTGACGCAATCTTTGTCTGCATTTCGTTCCCAGCGACAAATATCTCCAAACACTTTGCCCAAACGGACAATTACATCCGAGAGATCGTGCCCTTCATCACCCCAGATTTCCTTTGATTTTTCTAGAAGTTCGTCAATTGTCATTTTTCTCCTTCTTTAAGTACTAGATGACTTTTTTCTTGCGTTTTAATGGCTTGCTTGATGCAAGTTTCTGGTTCAAATCCAACCTTCTTGGACCAGCGTATAGTACTGAATATTAAGTGTCCTAATTCTTTTTTCAGCTCGTGATCGTTATGGGTGTTAACGTCCTTTGCTGCATTTCTTTCATATCGACAGATATCGCCATAAACTTTTCCCATGCAGGCGATAACCTCGCGAAGTGTCATCTTCTCGTCTTTGCCCCAAATTTCTTCCCCGGTCGCTAAAAGCTCCTTTATATCCATTAAACCTCCATGCTTTTTCAACAAGATTATTATTAATATTATTATACCAAAACTACTAAGGAATTGATTTTACTACAGCAAATCAGAACGATCGTTCTAATTTGCATCGAGCAATGTAATGTTAGATAAACTTTTACCAATGTAAAAGCAATAATTCCACATGGAGTGGAATGTTTGTTTCTGGTGCGCCCAAGAGGACTCGAACCTCTGGCCTCTACAATGTCAATGTAGCGCTCTAACCAACTGAGCTATGGGCGCATCATGTTCTTGATAATAGCAAATTTCAGCCTTTTTTTCAACACACACTGCACCGTCTGCACGCTCACACCCCATATGTTCCCACGGGTTAGTACAGAACCTTATCGATACCGTTTTTGTGTTGAGCGGTTATAATACAACAAGTTTAGCTTTTCCTGTTATTGGATTATAATAACTGTATGAATCCAGAAAAACCACAACAGCAGGTAGAATTGAGTAAGCGCTTTGAGGTACAAAAAGATGATTTTGTGCATAGAAGAATTGAGGCTGTGCGGCAATCATTTGGCCAGCTTAAAAAAGCTAATCCTGAGGTTGTGTCTTTTGTAATGTTTGGCTCGATGACCAAGGGTACTGCTAAAGAGCAAAGCGATATAGACGGCTATATCTTCGTCGACTCCGATGATATTCAAGAAAAAATGGACCAAGACCCTCTGGTGGAAGAGTTAGATCGGTACGGGGATGATCTCACACGAGAAGTTAATTTCAAAGAGGGTATTGCAAGAAAATATTCGGAGGAGATGCGATCACTGATTGCTCAAAGAGTTAGCGGTCTAAGGAAAGAACAGATCGCCCACATTAGATCATTGCCGATAAATCGCGGAATTATCGATAAGGACTTAGATGGTATGTCTGATTCGATCAAAGCTCACATTTTATACAAAGAAAATTCTCAGGCTATTGAAAGACACTTATCAGAGCGGTGGTACCAGTGATTGTGCTCCAGAGAGAATGAAATATCCCGGAAACTATTCTCCAAGTGGATCGATTGAGAGTCTGTTTCATGTGCAGGTTGGTAGTAAAGAACTAGACTATTATCGATCCTATTTGATTGACCAGCTTCAAAGAATGGAATCGAAGGTTGGTGAGATGGTCTGGCAACACCTAATTCAAGGTACGATCGGATGGGAGAGGGGAAACCGGAGAGGAGTAAACTTTAGGTATCCAAGGGATTTGACAGAGGCTGCTGCGGTCTATAAAAAACACGAGGAAGATATTGATGTTGAGGCTCGAAGAATCGCAAGCTCGCTTCAGCATAGCCTTCGTGCGATTGATGAAGCAGGCCACGAGTCTGTTGCGATGCAGTCTAGTGTTCTTTCGTCTCTACGAAAAGAGATAGTCAATCCGCTTGTCCGCCATGAAGTATGGAAGATTCTCCTGTCAAAGGAAAACGAACCTCGCTCATAAAGCAAGACTGGCAGTCGGAAAACCGTCTTGTGGATAATTTACATTTATGAGGGCATTCACAAGCCTAAGATAGCGTTGCTATACTAACTATCGGAGACGCTGCTGCGAGGCTTGGAGGGAAAGATGTGCGCTTTGTAGCAGACTCCAGGAGGGGCGGAGGGGACTCAAAATAAATTTTTCAATGATCATTTTTCAATTATCAATTGAGGAAAGATCAACAAAACAAAAACAAAACGGATAATCATTTTTTCATTTTTTATGTTGTGTGATTGCGCCGTTTTTTCTTTTGGAGGGAATTTGCAGATTGAAGTTAAAAGATTGCATCCGGATACCATATTGCCAAAGTACGCATTGAGTGATGATGCAGGCATGGATCTCTTCAGTCTCGCAGAATACACGATCGGGCCTGGGGAGCTTTGTCGTGTTGAGACTGGGGTTGCGCTCAATATCCCCTCTGGCTATGCTGGACTGATCTGGGATAAGGGTGGCATGTCACTAAAGATGATCAAAACTGTCGGCGGTGTGTTTGATGCCGGATATCAAGGCGACCTAACAATCGGTCTCGTGAATTTGGGAAAAGTGTCGTATACTATTGAAAAGGGGAGTAAAGTTGCTCAGATTCTGATTCAGAAAGTTGAGCACCCAGAGCTTGTAGAAGTTAAAGATTTTCCACCAAGTGAGAGGGGTGTCAGTCGTTATGGTTCGACCGGAGAAAAATGAAACAGGGAAAACTCATTGTGGTTGAGGGGTCGGACGGTTCTGGTAAAAAAACTCAGGCTGATATTTTGCTTCAAAATTTAGAAAAAGCGGGTTATGAAACCGCTTTTTATGATTTCCCTCAATACTATTCTAGTTTCTTTGGAGCTATGGTTGGTCGGTATTTGGACGGTGAATTTGGCGGTGCAGATGATGTAAGTCCTTACTTAAGCTCTCTTCTGTATGCTGGTGATCGTTGGCAAGCCTCCGAGAAAATTGAAAAAGACTTGGCAGATGGTAAAATCATAGTCACCAATCGCTATACGCAATCAAATATGGCTTTTCAGGTGGCAAAGATGAAGAAGAAGGGTGATAAGGAGAAGCTTCGAAGTTGGATCAATGAGCTTGAGTTTGGTGTTTACGGCATACCTAGGCCAGATCTTATTCTTTTTCTTTATGTTCCGGTCAAAATCGGTCATGATTTAGTTGCCAAGAAAGTCGGTAGAAAATATTCAAAAAAGACCCATGATATTCATGAAGCCAATGACGATTTTATGTTAAGAAGTGAAAAGGAGTATCTTTGGCTGGCTGAGAATGAGGATGGATGGAAAAAGATCGAGTGCGTTAAAGATGGAAAGCTGCAATCAATAGAAGTAATCAGCGATTTGGTTTGGGCCACAATAGAACCAAAATTATCTCAACATCTATCAGCAGATTCCCGTCTTCACGGGAATGGCAAAAAGGAAATATATGCAGCAAGCTAAATTAAAAGTCACTTTACTTTCGCACACTGAAGACCCGGAGCGCACGATAGTGGCAGCGATTCGGCAGTGCTATAGCTCTCTTTCCGGTAAGGATCTTTGGGACAAGGTGACAGACGACCAGAAAGCTCGTCTGATCAAACAAATAGTTTCCTCCGGGCATACCTCCACCATTGAACATGCCTCATTTACTTTTGCAATCGAAGGTGTCTCAAGAGCAATGACGCATCAGCTCGTTCGGCATCGAATTGCGTCCTATTCTCATAAATCCCAGCGTTACGTGAAGGAGGGTGGATTTGAATATATTATGCCGCCGCTTATTGAAAAAAATCCCCAGGCAAAAAAGATATATTTAGAGAGGCTACAACAGGCCCAAGATGGCTACAATGAACTGCTTGCACTCGGTTTGCCAGCGGAAGATGCTAGATCGTTGCTCCCCAATGCTTGCGAGACTAAGATTGTTGTGACGATGAATTGCCGTGCGCTTTTCAATTTCTTTGAGGAACGTCTTTGTGATCGGGCACAATGGGAGATTCGTTCTGCAGCAAGGGAAATGCTAAAAGAATGTCGCAAGGTGGCTCCGAATGTATTTAAATATGCCGGTCCCACTTGTGTGACCGAGAAAATTTGCTGGCAAGGGAAGCTGCACTGTGGAAAACCTGATAGAATTAAGACAATCGAATTGAGAGAGAGATTTTCTTAAATTTATCAGTTATCAATTTCCAATTATCAATTAATTACTTAATAATCAATTTGTGAATTAAATGATTATTGATTATTGACTACTTGAGTGTGTTGATGGTCATTAAAGAATTGAGGCATATGTCACTAAAACAACAAGATTCGGAAATTTACAAAATCATCGAGTCAGAGAAAACAAGACAGCTTGAAGGGCTAGAGATGATCGCCTCGGAGAACTACGTCTCAGAAGCGGTCTTGGAAGCTACTGGGTCTATTTTGACCAATAAATACGCCGAAGGCTATCCTCGAGCGAGATATTATGGTGGCTGTGAAGTGATTGATCGCGCCGAGGATCTCGCAATTGAGAGACTAAAGAAGCTATTTGGTTGCAAATTTGCAAACGTTCAACCCCACTCGGGATCATCTGCCAATATGGCCGCATATGCTGCAGTAATGCAGCCTGGTGAAACAATTCTTGGACAGGCGATGGATGCCGGTGGTCACTTAACCCATGGCTCCAAGGTTTCATTCTCCGGCAAATGGTTCCATTCGGAAAGCTACGGGTTAAACCCTGAGACAGGGGTGTTGGATTATGAGGAAATTCGTCGCATTGCCAAAGAGGTGAAGCCGAAAGTTATAATGGCCGGATATTCCGCTTACTCTCGACAGCTTGACTTTAAGAAATTTCGGGAAATTGCCGACGAGGTAGGTGCATTTTTGTTTGCTGACATTGCCCACATTGCCGGATTAGTGGCAGTCGGATTGCACCCGAGCCCTATCGGTGTCGCTGATATTGTAACCTCTACCACTCACAAAACCCTGCGAGGGCCCAGATCCGGCATTATTATGACTAATGACGAAGAGCTGGCCAAAAAGATCAACAAAGCAGTATTTCCAATGCTTCAAGGTGGCCCGCTTGAGCATGTTATTGCCGCCAAAGCAGTCGCGTTTGGAGAGGCACTGAAGCCGGAATTTAAGGACTATATTCAGCGTGTGGTTGATAATATGAAAGTTTTTGCTGATACGATTAAGTCTTTTGATTTTGACTTAGTGACCGATGGGACGGATAATCATCTTGTTCTGATAGATTTACGCAGTAAAAACCTGACTGGCGTTGATTTTCAAAACTCACTGGAAAAGGCTGGTATCTCTGTCAATAAGAACGGTGTTCCGGGAGATCCTTTGCCCCCAAAGGTGACTAGCGGTGTTCGAGTAGGGGTGGCCGCAATCACTACCAGGGGATTGGGTGTTGTCGAAATGCAGCGCATTGCTGAATTGTTCAATACTGTAGCTGAAAATATCGGCGATGAGGCAAAATTGGCTGAGGTCAAAGTTGAAGTGAAAGAAATGGTTAATAAATTTCCGATTCCTGGGATTAAATAACAATTTAACAATGAAACAATTTAACAATTCTGGTTCAAAAAAACTAATCTGTATTGTTGGCATGTGCGGATCGGGAAAATCTGAAGTTTCACAGTATTTACTGAAGCAGCATAAGTTCGGCTATGTTCGTATCGGTCAGGCTGTGATGGATGAAATCATCCGCCGAGGCGAGAAACCATCAGAAGCTTTGGAAAAAGAGGTTCGTGAGCAGCTTCGCAAAGAGCATGGCATGGCCGTAATGGCAAAACTAAATTTACCTAAGTTCAAAAGTTTGCTTCAAGAGAAAGATGTGATTGGGGATGGTCTCTATTCGTGGGAAGAATACAAGCTGCTAAAGGACGAGTTTGGCGAAAACATGGTCGTAATTGCTGTCTATGCGCCGCCTTGTGTCAGGTACGGCCGGCTGCAACATCGCTCTGACCAGCACCCTGATGATGAGAAGCTGCTTTATCGTAACTTTACCAAAGAAGAGGCTTTGAAGCGTGATTATGCCGAGATAGAGAACCTGAACAAAGGTGGTCCTATTGCGATGGCTGACTATACTGTACAAAACCTTGGGAACAGGGAGGAATTGTTTGCTCAGCTAAATCAAATTTTAACAAAAATATTTCAGTAATTTTGGGAGTTGTATGATTTTAAGCGACAGAGATATCAAAAGTGCACTGAAAGACGGAATTATTTCTGTGGATCCCCTGTTTGAGAATGCAATTCAGCCTGCTTCAGTCGATCTGCATCTTGATAAAAATTTTTTGATTTTCAACCGCAAGGGGCACACCTACATCGATGTGAAGAATCCGGTCGGTGATCTTATGGAGAAGGTTGTTATCAAGGAAGACGGTTATTTCATCATTCATCCCGGTGAATTTGTACTCGGCAATGTTTTTGAGACCACAGGAGTAAATCGAGCAATGGTTGGTAGGCTCGAGGGAAAAAGCTCGCTTGGCAGAATTGGTCTCATTATTCATGCTACGGCCGGTTTTTTGG
>DAOOSE010000001.1:22389-29835 GCA_035389625.1 bacterium | reverse complement strand
CTAATCTTGGCGAGCTGACTCGTGCCGGTATTCCCGTACCGAACGGTTTTTGTGTTACTGCAAACTCCTATTATTACTTTTTAGAAAAAACAAAGATTAAGGCAGCTTTGACCAAGCTTCTTAAGGGTTTGGATCCGGAGGACAACAGGAAGCTAAATGCCGTTTCCAAACAAATTAAGAAGACGATTGTTGAATCAAAAATGCCTCCCGAACTCGTAAAAGAGATAGAGGAATCATACAAAAAATTAGGTGGATTTCCGGTTGCCGTGAGATCATCGGCTACAGCTGAAGATCTTCCCGAGGCTTCTTTTGCAGGTCAACAGGCAACATATCTCAATATGACAAAAGCTGCTGATGTGGTGCATGCTGTCCAGCAATGCTATGCCTCACTTTTTGAGGCAAGGGCGATCTACTATCGCATTATTCAAAAATACGATCACATGAAAGTGGGATTGTCGGTGCCTGTCCAAAATATGGTTAATGCTGATCATGCCGGCATCCTTTTTACTGTCGACCCTGTTTCTGAAAATGCAGATTATGTAGTTATTGAAGCTGGCCATGGACTAGGCGAAGCAGTTGTACTCGGGGCTATCACGCCTGATCGATACGTGGTGAACAAGAAAACGCTCGATATAGTTTCGAAGGAAATTCACGAACAGAAATGGCAAATTGTCGAAAAACATGGCAAAGGCGACAAACATATTGCCGTACCAAAATCCCTTCAAAAAGCTCAAAAAATCAGCGATGATCAGATCTTGAAACTTGCTGAAATCGGACTAAAAATTGAGAAACATTACGGCAAGCCGCAGGACACAGAGTGGGCGATTGAAAATGGTGCGGTTTATTTCGTTCAGTCAAGGCCGATTACAACTTTAGGCAAACAAAAATCACAAATGGACAACGGATTGGATAGACAACAGACAACGGATCAAGGGGTGGGGGTCAGTCGTCCGTCGTCAGAAAGTCCGTCGTCCATAGATGAGAAGCAGGTTATCTTGCTTCGAGGTGCCGCAGCTTCCATGGGAATGGCGAGTGGTCCTGTCAAAATTATTCATAAGCCGACTGAAATTGACATGATCCAAAAAGGTGATGTTTTAGTCACTGAGATGACTACTCCTGATTATGTACCAGCAATGCGGCGAGCCTCAGCTATAGCTACCGATGTGGGAGGGAGGACCTGCCATGCTGCAATTGTCTCTCGAGAGTTGGGGATTCCTTGTGTTGTCGGTACTGGAACGGCTACTCATACACTCAAAACCGGACAGGTTGTGACAGTGGACGGTGCAAAAGGTTTGGTCTATAAAGGTAAGATTAAGAACGAAACAACCCCAGACGACGTGTCGGGAGCGAAGTCGGCAATTGGTGGTAGTGCTATCTCTGAGGAAATTCCAATCACGGGCACGAAAGTCTATGTCAATTTGGGTGAACCTCACCTTGCGGAAGAGATTGCCAAGCTTCCAGTCGATGGTGTCGGCCTCTTACGTGCTGAATTCATAATTGCCGGAATCGGGGAACATCCCAGGGCTATGGTTGAAGCGGGACGAGGCAAGGAATACGTTCAAAAATTGTCCGAAGGAGTGAGAACAATTGCTTCTGCTTTTTCACCCAGACCGGTAGTGTACCGGTGTACAGATTTCAAAACGAATGAATATCGAGGACTTAAGGGCGGGGAAAAGTTTGAGCCTGCCGAAGATAATCCGATGATCGGTTACCGTGGAGCCTCACGCTATATTGCCGAGCCGGAGATGTTTGCACTTGAACTTGAAGCCATAAGGAAAGTACGCGAGGAGTACGATCTTAAAAATCTTTGGCTGATGATCCCCTTCGTCCGAACAATCGCAGAGATGAAAGCAGTCATAGATTTGTTGCATAAAAACGGCTTGAAGCAGGGGCCTGATTTCAAACTTTGGATGATGTGTGAAATACCTTCAAATGTAATTCTGCTTGAGAAATTTCTCGAACTTGGAATCGATGGTATTTCGATCGGTTCAAATGATCTGACTCAGCTTACGCTTGGAGTTGACCGTGATAATCAAACTTTGGCCAAATTATTCGATGAACGAGATGAAGCGGTTCAGCTTTCTCTTGAATATGTGATCAAAACTTGCCGCAAGCATCACGTGACTTGCTCAATTTGTGGCCAAGCCCCAAGCGTCTACCCAGAAATTACAGAAATGATGGTGAGGGCCGGCACGACTTCAGTCTCTGTCACGCCTGATATGATTCTCCCAACCAAAAAATTGATTGCTTCTGTAGAAAGGCGAATATTGCTTTCAAATGTAATTGACAGGTAAATTGTCTAAATTTGACTATTGAAAAATATTTTGTATTCAACTAAGGTATAGTAAACTAAATATGAATTTTCAGCCATGGTTCAACCACAAAAAATTAAAATTCAGATCAACTTGCCTTCCGGGAGTCTGTGTACCGGTTCTGATTTAATGTTGGCACATAAGCAAAGTAAAAAAATGTCAAGCGTCGACCTTATCAGGCGTCTGGAGAAAGCGGCTTCTCAGCAAGCATTTTCACCTTTAAATGACTTCGAAAAATAATTCCTCTGCTGAAACAGAACCAATTCAGAATATTTTTCTGGATACTTGCCTCATACAATATCTTGAGCAACAATCACTGAAAAAGGAGATTGTTTTGTATCTCAATGAACTAAGCCATCGTAGGTTTGGTTTTGCTATCTCTGATGTAACTGTGTTTGAACTTCTTTGTGGCGCAACCATAGAAAAAGAAAATCTTGCCATCGAAACCCTAAATTTATTTAACAGATATGACGTAAGTATAGAGACCTGGATTGCCGCTTCCCATCTTTTAACACTCTATTCTGATAAAAAAATCCCTAACGAGCAAATTTCTCCAGGAGATAGCATTATTGCTGCTACTGCAATTTTGACAGGCTCGTTAATTCTTACTGGTAATGCCGATGACTTTCCCAGGCCTTTCTTTGATGCTGGTGAAAAAAGAAACTTCATCTATAAAAACAAGAAAAGCAAGGAGGTGTTGCAAGTAATTTACCTTATGGTACCTGATTATGAAGTTATTACTAAACTATTTGATGGCAGGAAATAGAAAGTTTGTTAAAGGTGGAAAATGTCTGAGTTACAAAAATATGAGCCTGGAGAGATAAGAGAAAATCTAACCGAGCGCTTTATTGAAGCTGTTCGTGAGTGGCTAGGGGAGATAGGAATTGTCGCTGCTGGAGATGATCTTTCGATCAACCACTTCATGGAGGCTGCAGGCATAGCAAGTTCTTATCAAGAGCTTGATGATGTGGCTCAAGACGAGGTTAGGGATGTAATGAAACTACCGGTAGTTCAATCCTTCCTTGAAGACGAAGGATTTGAATTCATTGAGCAGATTGATCAGGCTGGCCACGGGATTGATATTTTATTCAAGAAAAAAGAAAGAGTTGCATCTACTGAAGAAGAAAAAGTACTTATTTCTGCTTCAAAAACTTGTTTGGAGTGCCAAAACTTAGTTTCTGTTGCTGAGTATGTACCTGTGAGTATGCCTGGTAAGTGGAAGGTCAGCAAGGGAAAGCGCTTTCGAGACTGGGATTTTGGGTTAGTTACGTGCCCACATTGTGAGTTAGCTGGAAAAAGAAGCGAAGTATTCCTCTTCCACAGAGAGTTCGACATTATAGATGCATCAGTGCCAAATACTCCAGTAAGTAGAAAGAAGAAATAGCTCTATTTTGCCTGTTCTACCAGTTTCTTATAGACATAGACTTGGGCTAGCCAGACTACCGGAATGGCAACGAGGAGACCAAGAAAAAACGGGATCAGGCTGATAATGATTATTAACAGTGCAAGACAATCAAAAACAAAGAGTTTTCCCTTTGTGCCGTCGGTTAGCTTGGCGCTATACTTCATCGCCTGAAGCGGCTTGAAGCTGTGGTCGAGAACTGAGGTAGTGGCGAACTGATACCTGATTAGAATAATAACGGCAGTGATTATTGCTGCGAGACCGAGAGGGAAGGTGAGTGCGGCACTAATTGGGACATAGGCGATAATTATGGCATAAATTAGTATGCTTAATCCTGCTAGAAGTGATGTAAGGATTGAGGTTAGAAGAAAATTTCCGTATGGTTTGAGGTTGGAAAAAAGGTCTTTGTACTCTGCTCTTTTACCGTTATATACACGCAAAGCCAGCGTAGTGACACTGATTGCTATAAGGGTATTTACTAGAAAGCTAGCAATATTATTGTAATATACTCCAGAGGTGTCTCTCAGTAGATAAGAGACAACAGAAGATAGTACGCCCATTAAAAGCACTACCCCGATCCAGACCAAAGTATCCTGACTAAATTTCTTCCAACCGAATGAAAAAGCTTCTTGAATTGGCACATTTTTTGGTTTGTCTGTCATTTTTACCCTTGGATAATTTTTTACCTTATTTCGATTATACGCTTAAATTCTAATTGACAAAACTACATTTTTTCTAATTTAGGCAAGTGATAACAAAACCATGCTCAAAACAATAATTACAGTGCCAACGTACTGGGAGAGTGATAACTTTTCTTTATAAATTAGTAGTCCATAGAGACACACAACTAATGTGCTAGCGGAAGAGAATGCTAGAACAACGCCTGCACTGGCTTTGTTGAGGCCGGTGTAAAGACCCAGGATACTTAAAACGGTAAGTACAGCAATTGATAGGATAAAACAGATATTTTTACGGTCAGGAATTTTAATATTTTGTCGAGAGATGCCGATCTGAATAGCTGTGAAGAAAAGGATGCCTAGTTCAAAAATTAGTGCTGCTGCATATTGTCCAAGTGCTCGATTGGGAATTTGAGCCAAAAAGAAAAATAGACCATAGGCAATTGCAGTGATAATGGCATAAAGAATACCCGTTCCTGATTGCAAGAGTGAAGACTTTTTCCAGTCTTTGAAATTAATTGTCAATAATATAATGCCAATGGTGATGAGTGCGATCAGATAGGCTTGGGTTTTACTCAAAACAGCTTCTAGAAAGATTACAGAAAGAGGGATAGAAATGACAGCGCTGGAGGACATTATCGGGGTCACGATTCCGATCTTGCCGACAGCATAGGCCTTGTATAGAAATAGCATGGCAATAAAAGCAATGAACGATAGTCCAAAAGCGGCCAAGGCGTAGGCAAGGTTAAAATTTGATTGATCTAGATTAAAAAGCAGAACAACGAATAAAAGAATAGACGTCAGAATAGTGCGATAAAAGAGAAGTCGGCTTGCTCCGAGAGACTGGCTCGGCCTCTTGCTGATGGCGTTGGCTAATCCTATTGGAATCATCGCCAGCAAACCGTAAAGAATACCTAATGTTGCTTGATTCATCTATTTCCTTCTCCAATCTCTTTCTGTAGTCTTATGATCTCTTGGTCGATGAAGAGCTTTAGTTCCGGTGCTTCTGTTAATGCCATTTTGGCATATTCAATAATAAGATCAGGGTCATCATAAGCACTGCTACCAAGATGAATCAAGTGATCGACTGTTTCGATGTGCTCGATTGCTCGAACAAGTCTTGCTTCTTTTGTTTTTTTCTCTTCAAATTCTCGCCACAGAGTCTCTATTTCTTGTCCAAATGCTACGGGAACCAATTTCATAATTGAGTTCATCGCTTTATTCTCATCTGATCTCTTCTTTTCAATTGAGATGTTTCCTGCGGCAACCTCGTGGTGATCGATATCATCAGTTACTGCCTCAACCATATCATGAATGATCGCCATTTTTATAGATTTTCCAGAATCAATGCCGGTATTGAATTCTGAAGTAAGTGACCAAATCATCAAAGCAGTTTTCCATGAGTGATCAGATACTGATTCTTTGACAGCTATCTTTGGCGAACTCTTGTATCGCTTAGTCTCTTTAACCTTCTCTGCTATTTCGAATAAATTGCAAAGACCTTTTAAATCAGGCATTTTTATTGGAATTGATCAGTTCTTGCATTAGATCACCGTACTTTCTTTTTTCAAGCTTTACTAAAGGATCAATCTCTTTTAGCATTTCAATGCATTGCTTCAGTGTTGCTTCCGAGTTTTCTCCGGTCTTGCAAGCATGCTCAATTTCGATAAAGTCTCCAAGTTTTTTAACTTTGTCGAGGGCAATCTCGAAATCCTTAAGCTTGTAGTTTTTGCGAATCTTTTCAACAGTGAAAGCTTCTTCAAAGCCGAGCTTGGAGAGGAATCTTTGAGCTGACAGAGGGTCGGACACTTTTGCTGAGATCTCAAGCCCTGACCCTTTCTCTCTGACTATTTCCTTGAATTCAACCCTTGTTGAGTCATTGTTTTCTCGAATTCGGGCAGAAAGACCCCCCTCGATGATTTGGTGGTTGCTATCTAGTGAATCAGGATGGCCAAAAACCCGATCAACTTGGCTTTCTTGGTTTGTCAAGACAGCTCCTAGTTTGGTTAGTTTCTCGCTAATGAGTTTTAAATTATCTACTTTAGCTCGGATTTCAACTTCATACATATGAACCCTTTCTTGGATTAGATAGGCTGGTAGTCCTCTTGTCGGCTTTTACTTTGCTGTCGGTGATAATATTGACTGCTTCGTGCCACGAGTTTATGCGCTTTGTGTTCTTGGGCAGTGTAGGCACTTGATTCCAAGGATAATTATACATCAAAACACGGAAAGAATAGGGCTCGCATTCATTGACATATCTGAGCATGTCCTCGATGAAGTAATCAACGCCCAGCTTCTCTAGTAATTCACCCTTGGATTTATGTTTGCCGACATCTTTATCAGCAAAGTAGATGTCATTATAATGGCTCTGAAAGTGAGTATCAAGCCATTTGCCGGTTTCACTCTTGATCGAGAGCGGTCGCCCCGTCACGATAATCACCTCATTATCATGGGATAATACCTTCATTCCTTCTTTCGCGCCTTGGATTAAAGGCAGCATGGGAAGGTGATCGGAGTGATAGAATTCAACAATTCTCCTGATTACCTCAGGTAGTTCAAGTGGCAAAAAATCAATAAATCCAGTTGTGATCGTTTTGACTGATAGGACAGTGTAGTTGGTGCCATATCGTTCATTATGAAAGCTCAAAAAATGAGGAAAAAATTCAGCTAATATGTCATCGAGATCTACAGCAATTTTCATTTACCACCTCGCTCCGATTTGATCAGTGCCCTCGAAGTGAACTTTACCATCGTCAAAAACCTCGATAACTTTGTATTTGCCTTTGGTCCATATTTCTCCATCGTTCAGAAAGTGCGTTGCCTCTAATATTTGCACGCTTGCCTTTGGTCGCGAGATATTGCCGTGGCCTTTGGTCTCGATAAGCGGAATCTCACCAAGAAGCCAAAAGTTGCGTTGTTCTTTTTTGAGGAACGAGTAGGTGACATCAGCCTCAAGTGGCTCAGGAATACACTCTTCGGCCTTGCGTTTACCTGCCAAATATTGCGAGATATTACGCAAAGCTAACTCCGGATCAAATTCTACAGAAATACCCAT
>DAOOSE010000001.1:0-22289 GCA_035389625.1 bacterium | reverse complement strand
ATGCCATATCAAAATCACTGACTTCAATTTCCAGTTCTTTGGTTTCCGTGAGACCTTTGCCTGTTTTATCTTTATAAGTAATCGTAGGTTTTTTGTCACCGGCTTGTCGTAGACGGATCCACTCTCCCTGGCTTTTATCATTGCAAGGCTTGATATCGAAAACCCATCGCTTTTGTAATAGTTCGGGCTCTTCTACAGCTCCCAACTTTCTAAGCCGAGCTACAATTTGCTTTACATTAATATCCGGGACTTGGGTCTCAAATTCTCGTTCCATTGATCTCCTGTTACTATTATCCTGAGATTAATTTTTGATAATTGTAGTCGGCCAGATTATCCTCAGGTCGGCGTATGACTTGCCGCAAACCATACCTCCGGCTATGAATTGCTCGTTTGTTACCTCGGCCAGGCAAAAGTCAGGCATTTTAAATTTCGACTTATCTTCTTCGTTCTCGAATTCAAAGTCGATCAGGACCAATCCGGCCAGCGCTTCCTGAAAAACGTCAATTTCGGCGAGGTAACCCTTATGCTGATAGTGGTAGCGGATCTTGTGAGTTTTCTTACCAGGAAGCTTTACTAATTCATCGAACTCTTCCGGAGTGATCTTGATCGTTTGCTCCAACATCTGGGAAGGATCGTCCTTAAGTGGCTCTTTCTTCGTAATTTCGTACTTATCACCGTTTTTACGGATTCTGATTTTAGGGTGATCGAAAGCTACAGGAATATAGAGATCGATCATGTCTTTACTGGGACAGCCCTTAAGCCCTTCGGGCAAATACTTAGCGAGGTATGTTTTTTCAAGTTCAATCATCTGAATCCTTAAGCAAATAATTTTTTAGTAGAAATAAAGCCTCTGGGTGTATATATTTTTCATTTTTGATCAATTCTCTCGCTTGGTCAACGTTAAAGAATTCTACTTTCTCAAGCTCCCTTTCTTCGATTTGGAATGGGCCATTGTGTTTTGTGGTAAAAGCGCAGATAAATTTTTTCAAGCCAACAGCAATCGGATCATCATAGAGGTTCTTGGACAGAAAGGCTAGCGGTGAGTCAATACCCAATTCTTCCCTAAGTTCGCGCAATCCAGCTTTTTTGAAGGTTTCTCCGGCTTGTACATGTCCGCCAGCAGAAGATGCCCAGCGATGAGGGCAGTATGATTTATTTTTTGCTCTTAGCTGCAGGGCAATTTCTCCTTTGTCATTCAAAACAAAAACGTGAACAATGCGGTGAAGGTGATTGTTCTTGTAAATAACAGCTTTGCTTGCTCTGCCAATCGGCTGATCGTCTAAATTTACTATATCCAGGTATTCCATGGTTAGGAGTGAGATTCATTCATTTTCTGCCAATCCCAAGCTCGGTCTTTATTGCCATCAATCTTTTTGAGGATGGCTGATTCAAGGTCGATAATTAATACACCGCAGAGGTGGAGGATTCTTTGGACTGCATCGCCAAGCACTTCTTTTAGCCCGTCTTTACCGTCAATATTTTTATGGCGATAGGCTTCAAAAGCCTCAGAAATCTCAGAATGAATAAGTGCAATTTTTTCGGAAACGCTAATATCCTCAGGTTTGGTGCCAGAACCTTTTGCTTCTGCTTGATGCATTACTAGTTCTTGAAGTTGCTTTAAAGTAAGGTTGCTCATTTTTTCCTTAATACTTCCTATTTTTTCTCTTCTCAATTCCTATTTGTAGATGCGATTCAATATCAACACCTAGATTTTCTGCAAGAAGCATTGCAGTAATTATCACATCAGTGATCTCGTCGCCAACTTTGCTTTCCTTGTTTTCTAATTTTTCCTTGCGTTGGATACTATCAAGGGCCAGCAGCTCTTCCGAAAGTTCGCCAAGCTCTTCCATTGTTTTGAGAGCAATTAAATGACGAAGTTCTTTATGGTTTTTAAGACCATACATCTTCAGCAGTCGTTCGTGTTCCCATTTGATAAAAAAGGTAAGTTCTTGGATATTCATAATGCAATTAAAGCACAAACTGTAATGAAGTTACAGCTCCAAGCGAAAACAAGGCCAAAGCGATTGAATCCTTAATCATTCTGGCCTTTTTATATCGCCGAGATTCAAGAGTAGTTTTCTAATTAGAACTTGAATGATTCGCCGTACTTGCCAATCATTGGAAGCGGGGTCTCTTTGCCGCCCAGGGCATTTACAATTCCTAAGATCAAAAGAATTAAAGCAATCAATCCACCAATTGGAGCGATCAGGAACCAGCCGATGAATGGGATAATAGTGCCAAGTACTGAAATAATTACCCAGAAAATTAACAAAACAAGCCCTTGTTTGACGTGAAATTTCACAAAGGGATCATTCTTGGCATCCGTAAGCAACGGCAAAAAGAAAATAATGTACGCTATCACAGCCATGCCGGTGTTCTGGCTTTTTGGTGCCGGGGCACTTTCTTTAGGTTCTTCGCTCATAGAGTCCTTCCTTCCCCGGGAGGGGTTTTAATTTATTGATTTAATTATAGCTAATTTTTAAAATAATAAACACTAAATTTTTATAGAATCAACAGAGGGGATAGTGATCCATGCTGACATGGCGCCAAATCCCGCCTTATTGATCTCAAAAGGCTCAACCTTTTCAGGGTTTTTCAGATAGATCAGAATACAATATTTTTTATTCTTGAAGAGATCGAGATACCTTGGTACGTCTTCCATGGGAATGCCATCTTCCCCTGAGTAGAGATCAAGAATTGTTTCAACATCTAATCCGCCGACCGAAATTACACCCTCACTCTCGGCGAATAGAGGCTTCTGATAAAATTCTTTTGCTTCCGAGATAGTAATTTGAATTACCTTGGAAACAGTTGCTTTAACTGTGACGGGCTCGCCAGAGTTTTTAAAGTAAATCGTATCTCCAGGATTGATCGCGTCCCAAGGCGTGACCCTATGCTCATACCAGCGAGACTCCACCGTTTTTTCACCAGAGATTATCTTTGGGAGGAGTCCCCATGATTTTTTCATTATGGCAAGATGGTCCATAGATTTCTATCTTTGATATGGATTGTTACCAAGTGATATCATGGCATCTCTTGAATTGTAATCAGAGATTCTGTTTTTCGCTTCATGCAAAACCTTCTCTTTGGTAAAAATTGGTTGTCCGTATTCCAGGGGTAATAATTGGCATGCAGCCAGAGAAAGCCGTCGCTCGAAATTGCTTAGTGGTGCATCACTTTCCCTAGCATCTTTCTGATACCATCGGTAAAGATGATGCAAAAGCTCGGCTGCGAGCCAGCGATCAGGAATTGCTCGGACATCCGGTATTGCCTCTCTGTTAAATAGTTTGCCTTGGAGTGGAACAGTGTGAGATCGTCTAAGAGCTTCATCAATCACTGTTTCAGGGTCAAAATAATAGTCTTCACCACTCTCATCACCCAATGTAAGCAGAGTGATAGCATACTCTCGAAAATTTGAACGGATGCTTCTATTAGTAGAGGCACCGCCAGAGGAATGAATGCCTCCCAATTTAACAAGAGTCAGTCTTAACAATTCATCGTTAGATAGCTGTGTAATTTCTTTCTCTTGCCCAAGTTCTTTCGGGTCAATGCCCTGCTGGCCAAATTCACTATTCATGATTTCCTTGCAATATTGATAGTATCTCCTGTTATTGCACCAACACTCACTAATAGATTAAACAGTTCTTAGTGGTCATGCAATATCAATCGGGGAGAGAATTATTAACTAAGCCTCAGAGTCATAATTGATAAAATAATCTAATACATTCGTCTAGTCCACTAATCAGGTTCATTCTTAGTGACTCCTTGGGCGATACCATAGCAAAAGCTTTGTGCTCATTCTGGTTAATCCTAATTTCTGGTCGTGCTGCCAACTGGTATTGAAACATGTGATAAATGAAGTCGTAAGTTGGGAACTTAACATAAACTTTCCTAAAATAGCGTAGAATACTCTTATCTAACTTTATTCCAGTTTCTTCCAGTGCTTCACGCAAAATCGCATTTTCGATACTCTCGAAGTCAGCTTTCTTACCGGCGACAACACCCCATGTATTCCCCTCGGGCTTATGATCTCTTCTGTGCAGCAGAATAAATTTTCCGTTGTATTCACAGAAACAGCTTACTATTTCAAATCGAGGATTAAAGTTTTTAGGTTTTCTTAACCTAATTGTTTTCATTAAGTGCAGTTAATTTTTTTAGCTTTTGATATCATAAGTAAATCATTCGGGTTCATCTCTATCCCGAACATATGATCTCCTGAGCCAAAGTGGGTGTTTTTGAGTTCGAGTGCCCTTTGATCGATATACAAGGGAACATTGAGTAATAATGGACAAACAGCACCAGGGTCGACATTGGCATGCTCCTTTACCTCCTCGGCATTGGCAAAGCGAACCTTGCCCATGAAATATTGATCCAATCTTTTCATATCAAGTCGGTCATAGCCACGTAAAAAGATTCCAACAAATCCCTTCGGGGTTTTAAGCATGATCGTCTTGCAAACCTCATCGTCCTTTACCGGCGTTTTAGCGAATTTAATTACATCCGGCACTGTCATGGCCGGAGCAGATAGCTCAACAATTTTATAAGCAATTATTTCTCTATCTAGTTTATTAATTAAATTCTCAAGTACTTCATTCATAATTAGATTTCCTCTTAGCGGCAGCTATCGCCAATTGCACGCTATCGCGTCTAATCGGCGATACTATTGTTCTCTATTTACGCTTTCAAAGCTTTCGATCAGTTTTTCATAAATAGAAAAGTCCTTTATTGTCGGTATTTCTTCTTTAGTTTTCTTGATCCAGTCTACCGCTTCTTCAATGTTTTCGGCAATAAAATCTGAGGACACAAAGAGGAATGGGTGAATCCACTCAGGCATTGTGACGTCATGGAAGGCAATATTGCTACGACGGTTGTGCGTGTCCCTTGGCATTATTGAGATGACCGGTTTCTTGAAATATTTGGCGATGACCATTTCTTGGGCTGTACCAGCTCCGACTTTGGTCGAGGCGTTAACAATAATAAAATTCGCCCTCTTGATCAACGAGAGATCGTGGCCGACAACAAGTTCGGGGCCGACATTATCACTAATATCATCACCGGAAAGAAACTTGGCGTTTGGAAAAGTTTTTGAAATTTCTTTCTTGTATTCTTCTCGCCAGTCTTCATAACTTTTTCTCTCTTTATCACCCTTGGGAATACTACCGAGGAGACAGATTTTTAGGTTTTTCATTTAATGCTTGATTATTCTGATAGAAGGATTGGTCTTGTTGGCAGTTATCTCCGCTTCACCTCCGATCGGGAAAGTTATTCTCGGGTCGGCGTGGCCAAAGTTCACATTAGCAATTACTGGTATATTGCTTAGCTCTCTCTTTGTTTTTACAATTTCTATTAGCAAATCATCTGTCATTTTGCTTTCTTTTTGAAAGCGGCCAATTACCAGGCCTTTGACTTGGTCAAAATTCGGCTGATGAATGAGCGATTGGAGATCACGGTCAAAGTTAACCGGTTTTGATTCATAATCGTCTTCCAGAAAGAGAATTGAATTAGAAAGATCAGGAATATATTCAGTTCCTTGAAGAAGGTTAAAGGTGCAAAGATTGGCGCCCAGAATTGTTCCTGATGCTTTTCCTTCGTTGATAATAAGCCAGCCAGGATTATCGATCGGATTTCTGTTCTCTTGGTCTCTATACCAAGGGTCGTCTGTCCAGATGGGGCTTGGCTGAATATCTATTGGGGCATCGCTAAATACGCACTTCTTAAAATATTCGAGAGTAAAATCGAAATACTTTTTCTGGCCAAATGTTGAATAGTGTGGGCCTGAATAATTGACCAGTCCTGCTTTGGCAAAGATTGCATTATTAAGTGCTGTAATATCGGAGTAGCCGCAAAAAACCTTAGGATTGTTTCTGATCAATTCCCAATCAATATAGCGCAGAAGCTGGTTGCTGTTGAAACCCCCGATGACTGTAAGAACCCCCTTAACATTCTTATCCGCGAAGGCATCGTGCAGATCTTCGATCCTTGAATCAGTGCTGGAGGATCGGAAGTCGTCCATCTCGTTGACGTGTCTGCCAAAGGTCAGATTCAATCCAAGTGCTTCCAAGTTTTTGTTGGCAATTTTTTGGTTTTCATTGGAAAAGATTGCCATCGATTTTGAGGGGGCGATCACTCTAATCTCATCTTCTGGCCGTAATTTTGGAGGATAAATTTTGTTCATTGTTGTAACAGTATACTAATAAAATAGTCCTGTATTGTCAAATTGGGTAGTGATAGAGAGAAGTATTAATATGTCTAAAAAAGATACGAAGATAAAGTGTCCGAATAACACGCTATCGCGCACTAATCAGACATTCGCGAACTTGATGACAGGAATCATTCTTAGTACAATAACGGCAACGAGAAAGGAATAATGTGGCTGAAAAGAAAAAGATACTTCTCTTGAGTATGGGAGGTACTATCTTCTCGGTGATCGAAAATGGCACAGTCAGGGTGGCGGAAAACGTTTCCGAGCTGGTCAGGTTGGTGCCGCGTATTCAGGAGGTCGCCGATGTTTCGTTTGAAACTGTTGTAAATCTTGACAGTACCAATGTCGGTATCGAAGAGTGGCTTCTTTTACTGGGAAGAATTGCCGAGCGTTATCAGGATTACGACGCTTTTGTCGTGGCACATGGGACTAACACGATGGCTTACACTGCAACTGTGCTTAGTTTTGGTCTAGGTTCTACTTTGACGAAACCAGTAATACTGACCGGTTCTCAGCTTCCCCTGACTGCTTATGGCGATGATGCCAGATTTAACCTTGAACACAGTGTGCACACTGCTGTCATGGCTGTCGAAAACAGGATCGCCGAGGTCATGATCTGTTTTAACGACTTGGTCTTGCGTGGTTGCCGAACGGTAAAAGTGAGTGAATCTGATTTTAGAGCTTTCGATTCTCCTGCCCTGGATCCGGTGGCGAGGATTAATGCTAATGGTATCGGGTTTGCTGGACATGCCAAAAAAGTCGGTTCCATTCCGTTTTGTTTCAATCAAAATGTACAATTCAGTAGAGAGGTGCTCTCCATTGATCTCGTCCCAGGACTCAGCCCTGACACCCTGGACCAGCTTGTAAAAATCGGAGGTATTAGGGGAATAATTATCAAGTCTCATGGAGCGGGATCTGTTCCTGACCAAGGTGAAATGTCTCTAATTCCGTTCATAGAACGTTCGGCAAAAAACGGTATATCAATCGTTGTCACCAGCAAATTCTTGGGAGGAAACAGTTTCCGCCAAACTAATGATGAGCCGGCGGTGCGAGCCTTAGAGGCTGGTGCCATCACAAGCCGGGATATGACTGATGTCGCTGCCCAGGTCAAGCTGATGTATATGATCGCTCGAGGAGATGATTACAAAAAAATTGCCAAAAATTTCGGCAACTCCATGGTTGGTGAGGTGAATAGTTGATTATTTCTTATGAGCAATTATATGTTTAATAATGTGTGAATTTACCGGTCCGACGACATTAGTCACTTTGCGCATGTTTATTCTCTTAACCTTTTTCTTTTCTGGTATGGCGGAGAGGGCGGGAGTCGAAAGACTAGGTCTACCCTTAGGGTCACGCGAGCCGATTGCTCGGCTACACGCTTTCCAAGCCCCAAAGGGGACTCTTAGAGTCGTGCGCACTTTTGTTGATGGCGGAAGGAGTGGGATTCGAACCCACGGAAATCTCGCGACTTCACAGACTTTCCAGGTCTGCCAGTTAAGCCACTCCTGCATCCTTCCTTAACCAATTTCTCCATATTTTCTAATAATTTCTATCTTTTCTTTGTATCCTGCCGGGTGTTTCAGGTACCACTCCCTTTTGCAGGCAGATTGTCTGTCCGGGAATTCTTCCGTATATATCATTTCCCAAGGTCGAAAGGGATTGGTTGATTTTGTGTTGCCACTGTTGTGCTCGACCAGTCTGCGTTTAGGATCAGTGGTGATCCCTGTGTAGTGTCTGCCACTGCTATTTTCAAGGATATAAACGAAGTAATTCATCTATTTACCATTTCCATTTTCTTCATTAACGATAGCACAAATTCACGCTTGGGGCAATCTGAAATTGGTCATTGCGGTACTTGGGTCTTTGAGCTAAGATTATGGCTGATGTACTTTGGCTAATATTGTTGGAGGACCAGTGGAAGAATCTACCAAGCTGATTATCACCTGTCCGGGGTGTCAAAAAGAGATTTCTATTGATGAAGCGCTTAAGCAGCGGCTGGTTGAGAGTGAAAAGTTGAAAGTCGAAAGTGAATACACAGAGAAGCTTGAAGCTGAAAAGAAGAAAATGTGGGCGATTGCTTTGGAAAAAGCGCAAGAGAAGACCAAAGAAAAAATTGAGGAGGAGCGGCGATCCCACTTCGCCCTTCAGGCTACGTGGGACAAGAAGGCCAAAGAACTAGAATTGGAGCTCGAATCGCAGAGGAAAAAACGCGAGGAAGCCGAGGCTGTCGAGCTAAAGTTGAGGAAAGAGAAAATTGATTTTGAAGAGGATAAGAAACGTTTCGAGCTGGAGAAACAGCGCCAACTGGATCTCGAGCGTGAAAAAATGCGGGAGGAAATTTCCAAATCATCCGATGAGGCTCATAGGCTCAAGGAAGCTGAGCTTTTGAAGAAATTAAGCGATGCTCAAAAATTAAATGAAGATTTGGATCGAAAACTAAAGCAAGGTTCTCAGCAAACTCAAGGTGAAGTTCTAGAGATTGAACTTGAAGAGTCTCTAAAGACAGAGTTTCCGGTCGATGAAATCGCACCGGTTCCCAAGGGGATTAACGGTGCGGATATTACCCAAACTATTCGCGATCAACGAGGGCGGCCTTGCGGTGCGATCGCCTGGGAGCTGAAAAGAACGAAAGCCTGGACGGAGGGTTGGGTTCAGAAATTAAAGGATGACCAACGCAAAGTTAAAGCTGAAATTGCCGTTTTGGTCTCGGAAGTATTGCCGTCAGGAGTCAAAGATGCTGGTTACTATAGTGGTATCTATGTTGCAACCCCCAAGATGGCGATAAGTCTGGCCGGACTTCTTAGGCGTCAGATAATTGAAGTCGCCGGCGTAATGGCTTTGGAAGAGGGTAAGTCGGAGAAGAAAGATGTGGTTTTTAATTACCTTTTGGGACCTGAATTCAGGGGTCGGATCGAATCCTTTATCGAGGCGGCGATTGCGATGCGAAAATCTCTTGATCAGGAGAAGAGAGCATATACCAGAATGTGGGCGGAGAGGGAAAAGCTGATTGGTCGGATTGAAACTTCTATGTCAGGGTTGTATGGTGAGATCAAGGGTATTGCCGGTAATTCATTGCCTGGAATTAAGAGCCTGGAACTTCCGGGGGGAGAAGAGGAAGATATTACCGAAGAAGAAGTTGTTGCAATAATTGAAGAACCGGTGAAAGATGAAGGGATACAACAATTGTCCTTTTAATAACCAAACAACAAGAAACAATAATCAAACAATCACCAATAATTGAAATTCCAAAATGACTTGGTGTTTGTATCTTGGTTATTGATTATTTACGAGATATGGATCAAGTTCAGGAAATAAAAGATAAAGTTGATATTGTTGAGATAATCTCCGGTTACCTTACTCTTAAACGTGCAGGCAAGAACTATAAGGGTGTTTGCCCGTTTCATAGTGAGAAAACGCCTTCTTTTATGGTAGCCCCAGAACGGCAAACTTTTCGTTGCTTTGGGTGCAATGAAGGGGGTGACGTTTTCACCTTTATTGAAAAAATAGAGGGCCTAGATTTCTATAACGCCATGAAACTTCTGGCCGACAAAGCAGGAGTGAAGCTGGAAGAGAGGAGTGTCAGGCGAGGAGAGCAGGATCATCAAGCTGACACAAAAACACGGCTTTTTGAGATTAATGAGCTGACAAAACGTTTATATGAAAAAGTATTACAACACCCGAAAGCTGAAAGGGCGAGAAAGTATTTGGCAAACAGGGGCTTGTCAGACAAGACACTTGAACAATTCGAAATCGGTTACGCACCCGTTTCCTGGGATTTCCTTACCAAATTTTTGAAATCGAAGGGATTTTCGGAAGTAGAGATTGTTGAAGCCGGTGTTGCCATTAAATCAGATAATGGACGGGTTTACGACCGGTTTCGTGGCCGGATCATGTTTCCCATCAACAATATCATGGGCAGTACAATTGCATTTACCTCGCGGATTTTAGAGGACGATGGCAAATCTGCCAAGTACATCAACTCGGCTGAGTCTTCTATCTACAGCAAAGGAAAAACAATCTATGGGCTGGATAAAGCCAAAGGAGTAATCAGATCCAAGAATCAGGTTGTGATGGTAGAGGGCCAGATGGATGTGATTGCTTGTCATCAGGCTGGTTTTTCAAATGTTGTGGCGACATCAGGGACAGCGCTTACATTTGACCAGCTAAAAATTCTCAGCCGCTACTCCCAGGAGATTGTGTTTTGTTTTGATTCCGATAATGCCGGCCAAGTGGCAATGAAAAGAGCAATAAGAATAGCGCTGCAAAATGATATTGCGGTAAAAATTATCTCCATCCCCAAACCTTACAAAGATCCGGACGAGGCGATCAAGAAAGACCCAAAAATTTGGGAGGATTCGGTGGGTAAGGCAAGGCCGGCTCTAGAATATTGGATTGACTCCATGCTCGATTCCTTCAAGGAATTGGGAATTTCTGAAAAAAAGCAGGTGGCAAGAGAGATATTGCCTGTAATAAAGATCATCGAATCAAGTATTGAAAAAGAGCACTATATTAAATATCTCTCTGAAAAACTTGATGTTTCCCAGGAGTCTCTATCTCAAGCAGTCGAAAAAACAAAGGGTGACACAGAGTTTGTAGAGAGTAAAAAACTATTCTCTCCAAATCCTAAAGAGGTAATTTTAACATTACCAGAGAGACTGCTGATAATGTTATGGGGAAAGCCTGAACTTCTAGAGCTAAAGACAGTGGAATACGATAAACTTCCTGTTTTGGGCGAGAAATTTCTGGTTCTAAAAGAAATGGCCGTGAAAGGTTCGATTACCCGTGACAAGGTTTCAGACAGTATAGCTTCAGAACTTGATCAGGAGGTGCTTGGAATATTTCAGGATCTGGGGGAGAGTGAAGATGCGATAAAAGAGGAGTTTCTATTTCTATCCGGGCGGTGGCGGTCGGAGCAGAAAGAAGCTATTAAAGAATCTTTTGCTCAACAAATCCGAGATGCCGAGCAGAGTGGAGACAACGCAAAACTAGCTCTTTTACTCAAAGAGTTTTCCTCATTGCTAAAATAACCTTTTTGTGATAAAATCAACTTGTTTTACATACTACTATTGAGTATGAGAGTTCTCGGTGAACACCAAATAAATTTTATGAGCACTAATATTAGCTAAGGCACTACGTTATGGCTAAAAAAGTTTTTATTCCCAAAAAGGAAGAGGTTCTCAATTTTGCTCCTGAGGTGAATCAGCTTTTGGCAAAGGGAAAGACGCACGGATACATTTCAATGCAGGAAATGATTCAGGCTTATCCCTCTCCTGAGGATGATTTGGAAACCCTGGACGAGATTTTTGATTACATCTTCCGCAAGGGTATTGAATTCAAAGAAGAGGCTGAACGACCAAAGGGTTTGATTGCAAACGCACTTGCTCAGAAGAAGGGGAAGACTGAAGAGCCTGGGCTCGAAGACATTGCTGATGACTCAGTCCGGATGTATCTACGAGAGATCGGAAAGATCCCGCTTTTGACAAACGAAGAAGAAGTTAAACTAGCAAAGAGAAATGAGAAGGGAGACATACTAGCCAAGAAAAAATTGGCTGAATCAAACCTTCGTCTTGTGGTTTCAATCGCTAAGAAGTATATCGGCCGGGGTTTAACCTTGCTTGACCTTGTTCAGGAAGGTAATGCAGGCTTGATGCGTGCGGTTGATAAGTTTGACTATCGAAAAGGTTTCAAATTCTCGACTTATGCTACCTGGTGGATTCGCCAGGCAATCACTCGTGCTATTGCCGATCAAGCCAGAACAATCCGTATTCCTGTTCACATGATAGAGACTATCAACAAATTGATTCGTGTCGAACGCCAGCTCGTGCAGGATTTGGGTCGCGAACCCACGCCGGAAGAAATTGCCCAAGAAATGGGGATGGATGTCGAGAAGGTAGAGCACATCATCAAAATTTCCCAGGAAACCGTTTCACTTGAAGCACCGGTCGGCGAAGAGGAAGATTCCAAACTCGGTGATTTCATTGAGGATACTAAGCATCTCTCTCCACAGGAAGCAACTTCCCAGATACTTCTGCGTGATAAGATTCAGGAATTTTTAAATACACTTGCTCCACGAGAGCAAAAAATTCTCAAGATGCGCTTTGGCCTGGAAGATGGACGCACTCACACTCTGGAAGAGGTAGGAAAAGAGTTCGGGGTTACTCGCGAACGTATTCGACAAATCGAAGCCAAGGCCTTAGCCAAATTAAAAAAAGCCGAACGCTCTACCGATCTGGAAGAATATTTGCAAGGGTAAAAGTTTTTCGTCAAATTACGAAGTTACTCGAGGTAAAAGGTTCTGCAGGTTAGTTGTTACAAACAATTATTTTGCTGTAGAATAAGGCTATGATATCTGAAAATGAGGGAGAGCTTCCTATTCTTTCCCAGCTACATCATAGTCCAATTATATCCGACCAAAGAATTGCGGGTGGTTTTATTAGTGATGCCACAGGTAAACAAATGGGCGTTAGGGAAAGGGTTTTTGATAGTCCGCAAGGAGAACAGCGCTATGTTTACAAGGAGGTTTTTAACCTTAAAGAAGCTAGAGCGACTATGCAAATTTACTACCTTTTAAAGCAAGCCGGATTGCCAGTTGTCGCTTTTGCTAAGATTATTCGTACTTATAATGAAAGCAGATACCGTCACTTCAAAAATGAACTTGTTATTGCAATGGAGGATTTGGCCCAGAACGGTGAGTTTGAACTTCGGGAACTATCAGGTGACCCAAAAGTGGAAGTCCCTTTTCGTTTGAAGGAGAATTTGATAAGAGCTCTTGCAATCATTCATAACAATGATGTTTGCGAATTCCATCCGAGCCTAAGTTTGGCTTTAAGAATAAAGGATGATCACTCTGGAAAGCGAGAAGTTGTAGACTTTAAGGTTATAGATTATGCAAATTTTAAAACTAAAAACGAATTTCCAGACGGTAAGTTCGAATTGGATTCAACTAAGAAATTGCACCAGCTCTTGCAAAGCATCGGATCATCAGATAGTGAAAAATCTGTTTTACAAGAATTTTATTACAGAGTATTAGAAAGTGGAGAGATGCACTATTAAACTTGGAAGAAAGACCCGTGATTTTCGCTGGTCTTTTTTGTACTCTAACACTATCGGTCATTGCGAGCCCCGACTTGTCGGGGCGTGGTAATCTGAGTCGATTTCAGCTCTTAAAGATTGCTTCGTTTGCACTCGTAATGACAAGCAGCAAGAAAGGATAAACTCATGGAAAACCAAAGTCTGCAAGGTAAAAAAATTTTAATTACGGGTGGCACGACTGGAATCGGTAGGGCGACGGCAGTTCTATTATCCCAAATGGGGGCTAATGTTTTTATCTTTGGTAGGCATGAGCGGGAGCTAGATGATGCTTTTGCTGACATTGAAAGATTATCCGGAAAGAAAGCCTTTGGATTGACAGCTGATGTTGCGAATCCCGACGATGTCGAGAAAGTATTTGCCCAAGTGAAAAAAGATTTTGCAGGCAAGCTTGATGTTTTGATCAATAACGCAGCATTGCCGGCAGGCAACGTTATTGATACTGCTGTTCCTGATATTTATTATGTTGTATCCACAAATTTGATCGGATATCTTACCTGCACTAAGTATGCGATGGAGATAATGAGGAAGCAAAAAGATGGTCACATCGTGTTTGTGGGATCGCTCAGTGCTGAGACAAGGGATCCCGGAAGTGATTTATATGTGGCCACGAAATCAGGCATTTCAGGTTTTGTTGATTCATTCCGAAGGAGCGCGAACCATGAAGGTGTTAAAGTTGCCCTGATAGAACCCGGTTCGACGGGTAGTAATTTAGTCGATGAGCCAGTCGAGAGACAGAGACAATTTCAATTGGAAGAAAAAATGCTAAAAGCAGAAGATGTGGCAGACGCAATTATTTTTGCAATATCAAGCCGGTCCCGTGTAGATATAATTAACTTATGGCTTAAGCCTCGGAAACAAAACATCTAAACATAAACGGATGACAAATCGTCCAAATGGGCGAATATACGAATGGAAGTCAAAGTTAGCGCAAAACCTTGATGGCTCGTAAAATCAGAATTAATATGACTGCACCGACTATTCCCCAGATGATTCCCGCAAGCGTCAAGGTTCCTGCTGCTGCCGCGCTTCCAATCCCAAGAAGGTCTGCGAAGATCCATTTACCCAAAAGGGCTCCAACAATACCAATCAAAATATTTGCAAGTGCTCCCTGCTGTTCGTCAGTCTTCATAATCATGCTAGCAATCCAACCAACCAACGCACCTACAAGAATTGCAATAATCCAACTCATGTTACTCCTTCTTAATTTTTCTTGATTATTTATTAATGTTGGAGATGATGCATTAGAAGGTTTGATAACATTGGGTAATCACAATCGGAAGATTGCGACGAATTTACAAAGGTTCGGTTTGGGATATAATCAAGATAAATTAAGAAAGGGTCTAAAATGTCTGCTGAGATTGTTCTAAAATGTGAAAATCAGCGCTTGGTAATAGATGAGCATGGCGGGGGCATCAAGGAATATTACCTTCAGGACGGGATGGAGCGTTTTGATTTGATTTGCGGCTATGTTGTTGAATCGGAGAAAACGGGATCGATGGGGGATGTTCTTTTCCCCTTCCCTGGCAGGATCGAGGATAGCAAATATGAGTTTGAGGGACAAAGTCACGAACTCAGTGGTTTAAAGCAGAAGAATGGCCATGCAATTCATGGATTTGCCAAGTTAGCGGAGTGGCGAGTAGTGCACGAAAGTGAGGATAGCGCCAAATTGTCTTTTGTCATAACCAAGGAAGATTATGCTCCCAAAGGATTCCCTTTTGATTTGGTGCTGATACTTGAGTATAGTCTTTCAGTGACTGGAGTTCATTGCAAAGCAACCGTCGAAAATGTCGGAGAAACCAATGCTCCCTTCGGTCTTGGTTTTCACCCTTATTTCACATTAGACGGTAAAAAGGTCGATGACTTAATATTAAAGGTCGCGGCCCAGAAACTTGTCGAGTTTGATGCTAGTTTGAAGCCGACCGGAAAATTTATTGATGTGCCGGCAACAGAACTTAATTTTCAAAACCCAAAACAGATAGGTGATATGGTCATAGATAATTGCTTTACAAGCTTGATATATGACGAGAGAGGTTTCTGTACCACTGAGATTATGGATTCAGATGGAAATAAAATATTTATATGGCAAGATGAGAACTTGCCATACCTCCAGCTTTACTCTGCTGATACAATCGGTGAGAAAAAGCGTCGCTGTGGCTTAGCGGTCGAGCCCCAAACATGTACAGGATTCATACTGAATAAACCAGAGATGGGGCTTAGGATATTATCACCCGGAGAAGTGTTTGGTGCAGAGTGGGGTGTTGGATATCTCCGAGTATGAGAAACTAGGATTTTGACCAATGAAGATTTTTTTTATCATGCTAGTCTAATGGAAATGATAAAAAAGGAATCCAATGTCTTCATCTGGTTTAGATGTCTTTGATCACACAATACAGAGTACTAATATAGCGCTTGGAAAAATTGAGGATAGGCTTGGTTGGAGCAACGAGCAGCGCAATCAGTCATATCTGGCACTTCGAGTTTTGCTTCATGCCATCAGAGATCGTTTGCCAATAAATGAAGCAATTCAATTGAGCTCGAGCTTTCCGCTCCTTATCAAAGGAGTCTATTTTGATGGATGGGACCCTAAGGAAAAGCTGGAAAAATTGAACAAAGCTGAGTTTATTGAACGTTTGCGTCGCCAATTTCCCTTTGATGTGGAGGGTGGTATTGAGTCAGTGGTTGGGGCTGTGATGGGGGTTGTGATCGAGATGACCCCATCGGGAGAGATTGCAGATGTACTAAATTCATTGCCGGCTAATATTGCCGAGTTTTTGATCGGCATTGAGGAGGTGGAATGAAGAAAGGAAAGCCTTTTTTTCAATGGCTGCCGGTTGTTGAAAAATCACAAGATCGTGAGATTGATAAAATATTGGGTTTTGATCGAAAGGCTGAAGGCAAAGTGAATTTTTTCAGTTTAGCCAGAGCCTTTGGAAGCGAGCAATTTATCTATGAAGCAACTCCTTATGATTCAATTCGCCAATTCATTGAGGTGATGGATCCAAAATCGCACGATATTGTATACGATCTTGGCGCCGGGTATGGCAGAGTTGTGCTATTTGGGGCCTTGCTTTCGCCTGCCATTTTTGTCGGTATAGAAATTGTTCCGGAGAGAGTGAGGCTTGCAGAGAGGATACGGAGGCACCTCGAGATAGAAAATGCCTATTTCAAAGTAGGAAATGTTCTAAGCCATGATTTTTCGGATGGAACAATATTTTTCCTTTTCAATCCGTTCGTCCAAGAGACACTTGAGGCCGTCGGTGAAAGGCTCAGAAAGATCGCCAAGCGAAAGCAAATCAAAATTGCTACCTGGGGTGGCAGTTCTAATGATTATTTTTCACGACAAAACTGGCTTTCGGAGGTGAAGCCACTTCTTGATAGCAGGCTGCAATATTTTACGTCTATCTAAAAAAATCAAAGCTTTTCTTCTGTTTCCTCGCCGTTTTCCACTATATCGCCATCTTTGAAAAGCACTCCTTCCAGCATCGATCTCCACATAGGCTTCACTCGGGAGAGAAACTCAAGATCCATCGCAAAGTGCTTCATCTCCTCTTTTTGTGCATTGGCCATGATCGCTCGGGCATCCGCATCAACTTCAATGCTCATTCTTTGTTCGTACCAGCTGATTGCCTCCGCTTCTTCGCTTAAGCCGGTAATTATTCTGGCAAAAGTTCTGGTCTCTGGTGAAAGCTCGGTTGCTGGCTCGTGATACTGATCAAATCCCATAATGGCTCCATTATTATTACTTCAGGTGCAATCGGAACTCAGTTCACTTAATACCGATTGGATAATAAAAAAGTAGCAAAAGAGATGGCTTTAATATTTGGCAAGTCATCACAATTACTATTGCATGAGGGTGGCCTTTTGGGAGATTTTGCTAGAAGGCGAGTAAGTCTTTTTAAATAAATTAAACGTTATTCTATTAACTGTTATTCTATTTCTCAGAAGAAAGGCGACTAATCGAATAATTGGCGACTTGATAAAAGGCATAGCAATTCCTGCTTGCAACAGAGAGTACTCTTTTTTTCGGAGGCGCAATAATTGGTTTAACTCTGTCATGTCATAGTTGGGGTCGATTATCTTTTTGGCAATTTCTGATCCAGAGATTATTGCAGGTGAAATCCCTTCACCTGAGACAGGGCCAGCTAAACCAGCGGCATCTCCAGCCAGAAAAATGTTATCTGGAAATGAGTATCCTTGATAGTCATAGGGAATACACCATCCCCGTAGCGTTTTTCGATCCACTTCAAGTTTGTTTTCACTAGCCCAATCTAGTAATTCCTGACGAAGAGAATTCTTGCGTTTTGTCTCGTGGCTGTCACCGGCACCAATAACACACTTGTTTGGGATTGGGAAAATCCAGGCATAGCCTATCCCAAATCTTCTGTCAAAATCAAAAGTTAAATCTCGAGCAATTGGTTTGATGCAATATTCTACCGTTTCAGCATATTTTGTGCGCCGTGAGAGCAGACCAGCACTCACTAGTTCTCTTCTTACAATCGAAAAGAACCCATCTGCTCCAATCAGAGAGGAATATTTGAAATTGCCTTTTCTTGTTTCAATTTCCTTTTTTTGGAAATCAATTTTTAGAATTTTTGTGGAGTAATTGATCTTTACGCCTAAAGAAACTGCTTTCTCTGCCAGATTTTTTGCAAGTTCTTCTCGGTCTATTGTAATTACTGGCGGCTGACTAAAAACAAAATTGGTTGTCGTTACCATTTTTGTTGTTACTTTCGTGTGAGGAAGACAACTCTTTGGTAATTTACCAAGCTTAGAAATTGCACGGCGCACCAATCCGCCACCACAAAGCTTAGTCTGGCCTTGCTCATTAATCTGGCCTTCTTTCCATTGGTCGAAGACAATGACTGGTACGTTCTTTTTGCCAAGTTCGATTGCTGCCGCCAGTCCCGCTGGACCGGCACCGATGATAATTACTGGATCTTTTTCCATAAAACTAGTGTAGCAAAGTTTTGCAAATACTTAAATTGTGCTATGTTGACGATGGAGGTGTGAGATGAGGTTTCTGGTCCTTCAGATTCACGGACGGTCGAAAGATTGCGCTGCGGTTGTGGCGCAGATCGAACGCGACTTGCGGTCTCTCCCGTTCGACGACGATTTGCTAGGGGCGATCGTCGTCGAGACGATCCCTAGCTTTACAGCTCGGCTAGTGGGGGGTGACACCGACCCCTACGTCGAGATCACCAACCACGACTGGAAGTGGACTGAGTGGCAGCTCGAGCGGATCGCTCGAGTCTGTCAGCGGCATTTCCACGTCGTATATCGGCAGAATGCGCCGGTAGCGGTTCTGGGGAGAACCAGGAAGGAGGGCAACAACTGAAGCTCGGAAAGGGAAAGCCGGTATGTGCAGCAGCACTCGGCACCTGCCGAGCTTTTCCTTTTTAATTACCTCTAAGTTAAAAATTACTCTAAATATCAGCGATCACTGAAATACTGTATAATTCTAGCCTGAAATGGAATTTTGCTCTTGTTTGTGCTAGATTAATAGTACAGATTAAAAATTGCTAATCTATATTTGATT
The DNA here is from genome assembly GCA_035389625.1 of bacterium. Lineage (GTDB taxonomy): Bacteria > Patescibacteriota > UBA1384 > XYA2-FULL-43-10 > 1-14-0-10-43-13 > DAOOSE01. Next base: position 3,459 of record DAOOSE010000001.1, on the reverse strand, counting down.
TGTAATGGGATTTCTCGTCCCGATAAATCGGGACGAGAAATGACAACGGGTTTGGGAATGAAGAAACAAATTGCTAAAAGTTGGGAGCCGGAAAAATTCGAAGATACCCTTTATTCTGATTGGGAGAAGAAGGACCTCTTTCGACCGGAAACGGTCGAAAAAATCCGAAATTCTAAATCCGAAATCCAAAAGAAAGCGGAACCTTTTTGTATTATCATGCCGCCGCCAAATGCTAATGGCTCTCTCCATATTGGCCATGCTGTTTTTGTTACCCTTGAAGATATTATGACTCGCTTTGCCAGATTGCAGGGCAAGGCTGCTTTGTGGTTACCGGGTGCAGATCATGCCGGATTTGAAACCCAAGTTGTGTTTGAAAAGAAATTGGAAAAAGAGGGAAAAAGCCGTTTCCAGATTCCTCGGGATGAGCTCTACAAGCAAATGTTTGATTTCACACAGGAAAACAAGAAGGTGATGGAAGGACAACTACGGAAACTTGGGGCAAGCTGTGACTGGGAGAGGGAAAAGTTTACACTTGATCCAGACATTATTAAAACCGTTTATAAAACATTTAAGAAACTGTATGACGACGGCCTTGTTTACCGCGATGTTAAGCCCGTCAACTGGTGTACCAAGCATCAGACTTCACTCTCGGATCTTGAAGTTAAATTCGAAGAACAACCCAATCCACTTTACTATATCAAATATGGCCCGCTTACTGTTGCAACTGGCCGACCGGAAACACTTTTTGGGGATGTGGCTGTTGCCGTGCATCCCAAAGATCCGCGCTACATCAATCTGATCGGCAAAGAAGTTCCTCTCCCCTTGACTGACAGAAAGATTACAGTTATCGCAGACGAAATGGTTGATCCTAAATTTGGTACCGGCGCTGTTAAAATTACTCCGGCCCATGACCCAAATGACTTCGATGTGATGAAACGTCACGGCTTGGAAACGCTGGAAGTGATCGATAATAGGGGCAAGCTAAACAAAAAAGCCGGATCATTCGCTGGCATGAAGATTGCTGAAGCCCGCACTAAAGTGATTGAAGCTTTGCAAGAGAAGAATTTTATCGAAAAAATTGATGAAAATTATGTCCACACTGTAGGTAAGTGCTACAAATGCGGCACCATAATTGAACCACGTGTTTTGCCTCAATGGTTTATCGCTGTAAATAAAAAAGGCAAATCCGGCAAGATCCTGGCAAAAGACGCACTCGATGCTGTTAAATCAGGTAAGACCAAGTTTGTTACCGAAAAGTTTGAAAAGATTTTCACCCACTGGATGACAAATATTCGGGACTGGAATGTTTCCCGGCAGATTGTATGGGGGATTCAGATCCCCGCTTGGTACAAGGAAATTCCCAAACTAGAAGATTTGCCCTCGTTACTGAATGGTAAAAAAGAGATCAAGGCTGGAGAAGAGGGTTCACCTGTTCGGCCTAAGCCGGTTGAAGAATTCCGTTTCGTTGTTGCTGATCAAGAAGAATTGCAATGGCTTTCTAATCAGCTTAAAGTTCCGTCTGACGCTGGTCAGTATATAGATTTCTTTAATGGAAAAACCCGCACTCGGATTGAGGGTGATAAATATGCGATCGTTGAAAAAGAAACAAAATCAACCGGTGTTGTTGCGAAGAAATGGGTTTCTGGTCACATCGAGGGAATCAAGGGTTGTCTGGAAATTCGTTCAACTGCAGGTTTTGCCAGATATGAAATTGAATTCAAGGGCGGTATTCCAGCAAGATTCAAAGATCGAGAGCTGATTGCCTCTACTGATATCGTCTCAATGGCTCAACCTAACGAAAATGGCAGATCTATCTATATTGGCGAGGAAGCACCAAAAGAGGATGGTTGGGTCCAGGATTCAGATGTGTTTGATACCTGGTTTTCCTCCGGTCAGTGGCCGTTCGCTACTCTCAAAACGGCCAAAGATGGCGATTTTGATAAATTCTATCCGACGACTGTTATGGAGACCGCTTATGACATTCTTTTCTTTTGGGTGGCTCGGATGATAATGCTTGGTCTTTATATTACAGACGAAGTGCCTTTCAGGAATGTTTATATACATGGTCTCGTTCGCGATAAAGATCGGCAAAAGATGAGTAAATCCAAGGGCAATGTGATCAATCCGCTCGGTGTGGCAGAAATCTATGGGACGGATGCTGTGCGAATGGCTCTCGTCATTGGTGCTTCTGCCGGCAATGATGTAATTATCTCTGAAGACAAAATTCGTGGCATGCGAAACTTCGCCAACAAAATCTGGAACGCTTCGCGTTATGTTTTGCTCCAGGTAACAGATGGTGACCTTAAATCTGGAGAATTGGGCTTATACACTATACGAGATACAAAATACGAAATACTAACTGATGCCGACGAAGCGATTTTGAAGGCCCACAAAGAAACCATCAAACAAGTTACGGACAATCTTGAAAACTTTAAGTTTTGGCTTGCCGGTGAGCAGGTCTATGATTACTTCTGGCATACCTTTGCTGATGTATATATTGAAGTCTCAAAAACACAAATGGACAACAGACAACCCGACAACAGACAACGGATTAATGATTCGATCAGTCGTCTGTCGTCTGAAAGTCAGTCGTCCATTGATGTAGCAGAGAATACTAAGAAAATCCTAGTTAAAGTCCTTTCCGAGACATTAATCATGCTTCACCCCTTTGTTCCTTTTGTGACCGAAGCTGTCTGGCAAGAACTCAAAAATATTCAGCCCAGTTTAGCTGATTCAGTCATGGTTGCCGAGTGGCCAAAGGCTTAATAATTCCGATCTATTTGCTATACATATCCTGCAAATCTAGCTCAATCCGAAATAGATAAACAAGCCCAGAAATACTAATGCAAGCACAGTATTGATCACTATTCCTGTGATGGCGCCAATAAGACTCCCTGTTGCGGCTTTTATTGCTCTCTTCTCGTCCTTGTGAAGGCTTAGTTCGGCGATGATAACACCGGCAACAAGGCCTAGCATACTGCCAAAAGGGGGAACAAAAATCAGCCCAACTATTAAACCGATCATTCCATAAAGGGTTGCTCTCTTTGAAGCTCCCCCAAATCTGGCACCGATTATGCCGGAGAAATAATCAACAAGGATAGATGCAGCTGCAATCACGGCTAGAATTGCAAATTCACCTCCCGAAAGATGTACAAAGCGGTCGGCAACGCCGTAAATCAGTGCGACAACCAGCATGAAGGGAATACCGGGAAGCATTGGAACCAATACTCCGAGAATTCCCGGGAGCATCAAGAGGGCAGCAATAATTATCATAATTGTGTTATTCATTTCACTATTTTAGCATAAATAAATCATTTGCAAGCGTTAGCATTCCACAATTTTTGTTCCAATCTTTGATGCTTATTCGAATGGGGGTATAATATATAATAATTGTTTACCAGCTTGGAAATTGGAGTACTTGTGACGGAGCCCAACCCAGTACAAACGATGCCAGAAAAG